>NZ_JARAZV010000019.1:0-265619 GCF_033795085.1 Streptomyces sp. AK08-02 | reverse complement strand
GCCCGGTTACATTCCGAACCCGGAAGCTAAGCCTCACAGCGCCGATGGTACTGCAGGGGGGACCCTGTGGGAGAGTAGGACGCCGCCGAACAAATATTGAAAGGGTTGGATCCTGAACTTCGGTTCGGGGTCCAACCCTTTTTTGTTGTGCGTCACTTGACGTTCACGTCTCGCGACCAACATCCATGGCATGGGTACTGCTGCAATGCTCAGGGCCGCCGGCGTCGGAGTCGGTGACGAGGTCGTCGTACCGGCCTACGGGAACGTGGAAGTCGCCGAGGCGGTGATCCAGGCCGGGGGTCTGCCGGTGTTCGCCGACATAGATCCGGTGACCTACTGCCTTGACGCGTCAGCCGTCGAGGCGGCGACAACTCCGCGGACGGCGGCCGTCGTTGTCGTACACCGCTTCGGGCGGCCGGCAGACATGGGGCGTTTTCTCGATGTCGGGCAGCGGCGCGGGCTTCTCGTATTGCAGCACGGTGAGTCCGAGGCGCCGTACGACGAGATCGCTCAACGGCGGCAACGCGCGGCGTTTCTCGATCTGAAGCTGAGGGGTGTGCGCACACCCGACGACGGGGACGGGCACACCTACCAGCAGTACGTCGTGCGAGTGCCCGGTAACGGGCGGCCCGATCGGGATGCCTTCGCTCGAGCCCTGCGGGCCAGGGGAGTTGACTGCCGAGTGCCCGTGAAGGCACCGGTGCATCGCATGCCCGAGTTCCGGTGCTGTGTCTCGCTGCCCGAGACCGAGTTGGCTGTCGACGAGACCCTGGCGCTGCCGGTCGACGCCTCGTTGACCAAGCGGGACATGCAGCGGATCGTGTCCACGTGCAACTCGCTCGGGGGACTGCTGCAGCCCGCGTTCTGATCGTACGGGCGTAGTTGGGAGCACGGGTCTGTTCGGGGTATGATCTCTTTCGTTGCCGCGAGGGAAACCTCGAAAAGTAACTGGCCCCCCTAGCTCAGTCGGCAGAGCGTCTCCATGGTAAGGAGAAGGTCAACGGTTCGATTCCGTTGGGGGGCTCCACACAGAAGGCCCCGCCCGATTGGGCGGGGCCTTTCTCATGCCCGTCGTCGCTCCGTCAGTCCTTCTGCAGGCCGGGCACGCGCATCGCGAGGATCGCCATGTCGTCGGACGGGGCGTCGGAGGCGAAGCGTTCGACGGCGCGCATGATGCGGGCCGCGACCGCGCCGGCCGTCAGGCCCGTACAGGTCGTCAGGACGTCTGTCAGGCCGTCGTCGCCCAGCATGCGGGTGCCCTCGCGGCGTTCCGTGACGCCGTCTGTGACGCAGAGCAGTACGTCGCCCGGGTCGAGGGTGATCGTCTGCTCGTACAGCTCCAGGTCCTCCAGGACGCCCAGGAGGGGCTGGGGCTCCGCTGCCGGTTCCACCGTGCCGTCCTGGCGCAGCCGGAGCGGGAGGGGGTGGCCGGCGCAGACCACCTTCAGTACGGCGCTGCCGTCCTCCTGCGGCCACAACTCGCCGTACAGGAGGGTCAGGAAGCGGCTGCGGGCCCCCTCGTCGAGGATCGCCGAGTTTAGGCGCTCCAGGACCGCCGGGCCGCCGAAGCCCTCTCTCGCCAACAGGCGGAGGGCGTGGCGGGCCAGGCCCGTCACCGCCGCGGCCTCCGGGCCCGTACCGCAGACATCGCCGATGGCGAAGCCGTAGGCGCCGTCGCGGATGGGGAAGAGGTCGTAGAAGTCGCCGCCGACCTCGTTGCCCTCGCCGGCCGCGCGGTAGATGACCTCCACCTCCACGCCGTCGATGTGCGGCAACTCCGGGGGCAGGAGGCTGCGTTGGAGGGACTGGCTGATCGCTGTGCGTTCCGAGTAGAGGCGGGCATTGTCCAGGGCCAGGGCGGCCCGGCGGCTCAGGTCCTCGGCCAGTTCCAGGATTTCCTGGCGGAAGTGCTCGTCCGTCGGCTTGCCGAGGGTGAGCATGCCGATCACGCGGTTGCGGGCGACCAGGGGGAGGACGACCGTCTCGCCGCCGACTGCCGCCGCCGTGGCGAGAGTTGTACCGATGCCCGAGCCGACCGAGGTGGGCGAGTTGAGGCTCAGGCTGCGCATGGACGTACGCAGGGCGGCCTGATGGGCTGCCGCCGCGGGGGCCGACCAGACGCGGGCGCCGGGCGTGGGGACCGGGTCGGGCGGGGCGATCTTCGACAGGAGGGCCTTGAGGCCGTCGATGCGGTCCTCGTCCTCGTGCAGGACGTACGAGAGGTACGGGTCCGAGGCCTGGTCGGCGATCGTGTAGACCGCGCACCAGGTGGCCAGGGTCGGGACCGTCATCTGGGCCATGAGGGCGAGGGTCTGGTCGCGGTCGAGCGTTCCCGCGAGGAGGTCGGAGGCCTCGACCAGGAAGCTGAGCGAACCTCTGCGCAGTCGTTCCAGTTCGCCCAGGCGGGCCGACTCCACGGCCAACGCGATGCGGTCGGCGGCGAACTGGAGGCGCAGGGCCTCTTCGTTCGTGTAGCGGCCGGGGGACTCGGCGGCGACGCCCAGGGAGCCGGTGAGGCGTCCTTCCACCTTCAGGGGGACGGTGACGACCGAGCGCATACCCGTGCCGCTCAGGAGGGGGACCGCTCCGGGGACGGCCGAGAGGTCGTCGTGGACGGCCGGCATACGGGCCGAGCCGTACCGGCCGGGGCCCGCCTCGACCGGTACGCGGGCGAAGCGCTGACGGGCCGAGGGGAGGCCCGTCGAGGCCCTCACCTCCAACTCCGTCTCGTCGTCCGTGGCCAGGAGCAGGAAGGCGGAGTCAGCGTCGAGCATGTCGCGGGCGCGCTCCACCGTGCGCTGGAGCAGACCGTCGAGGTCGTCCGGGGCCGGGGAGCCGATGAACACCTCGAAGGGGTCGGTGTTCTGGCCCTCGGAGCTCGACATCGTGTCGGACGAGCTGCCGCGCAACGGGGTCTGCAGGACCGCCCGTTCGTGGTCGCGTACGAGGAGGCAGACCGTCGAGGGCTCGCCCTCCGTGTCGCGGACGCGGAGGTGGGAGGCGTACACCGGGATGACGCGGCCGCTGGCGCCCCTTATGCCGTAACTGCCCTCCCAGCGGGAGAGTTGGAGGGCCTCGGCGATGCCGGTGCTGGTGCCGGGGGTGTGCGGCCAGGCGGCGAGGTCGGTGAGGGGTTTGCCGATGACCGACTCCGGCGCGTAGCCGAAGAGTTCCTCGGCGTCCTCGTTCCACGCCGCGATGGACCCGGTGCGGTCGATCTGGATGACCGCGACCCGGACCCGGCCGTCGGCCAGCGGGAGCAGGGCGGCGGGGAGGGACGGGCCCGCGGAGCGGGTGCCCACCGCGCGCGCGGGGAGGTCGATCTGGAACCACACCTGCTTCTGTGTGGGCGTGTACTCGACGCCCCAGCGGCCGGCCAGCGCCGCGCACAGCTGGAGGCCGCGGCCTCCCTCCCGGTCGGGGCTGCCCATGTTGACGGGCGAACCCTGCAGCGGGATCTCCCGCTCCGGGTAGCGGTCGGCCACCTCGACGCGTACGCCGTCGTCACTGCGTAGACACAGGACGTCCGCGGAGGTGCCCGCGTGGATCACGGCGTTGGTGACCAGTTCGCTCGTGAGGACCACGGCGTCGTCGACGATGTCCGCGAAGCCCCAGCCCTGCAGGGTGTCGCGGACGAAGGAACGGGCGGTCGCCACCGATCGCCCGACGGGGTCGAAGGTGGCGGACGCGCGCGCGGTGATCACAGAACTCCTCGTCCGTTTGTCGGCATGCGTGCCGGGGCCGACCCGTTCCTGCCGGGGCAGGGCCTGGTTCCCCGTCGGCCGGGGATCCTGGGGTGTTCCCCCTGGATGCAGTCCGGTGGTCATGGTGCGGTGCCCCTCCGATGCCTGCCCGCTCGTGGTCGTGCCACCGCCCAGACCGGACGGACCGGTGTGGCTGGACAGCCGTATGCAAGGTTACTTACCTTCGCGGTCCATGCGGATGCAGGTCTGCAGTGTTTACGTCCCCAGAGTGTGCGGACGGTGTGCGAAGCTGCCGAACTGTTATGGCCGGGTTCGGACAGGGTGAAACACTGGGCAGGCTCCAGGTGAAGGTCTTACCGGGCACTGGCAGTGTCCGGGTACGCGCGAGTGATGGCAGAGCACACAGAGCAGAAACGGTCGACCCCTTCGGGAGGGACACAGTGGAGTCTGGCGCAGCGACGCGGGGCACTAAGACGCGCGCGAAAGGCGGACAGGCCCTGAGTAACCGCCGTAAACCGCGCAACGGAACGACCGAGGTGGACACGGCGTCCCTGGACAGGCTGTTGTCGGCGCTGGAGTCGATGCGCGACGGCAACTTCCGCAAGCGGCTCACCGTGTCCGGCGACGGTGTCATGTCGGAGATCGCGGCGGTCTTCAACGAGGTGGCCGACCGTAATCTCCACTTGACGGGTGAATTGTCGCGCGTACGGCGCATGGTGGGGCGCGAGGGGAAGTTGACCGAGCGGCTGGAAGCGGGTGTCAGCGAGGGCTCGTGGGCCGTGGCGATCGATGCCTCGAACGCGCTCGTCGACGATCTCGTACGTCCGGTGGCCGAGGTCGGGCGGGTGCTGAGCGCGGTCGCGGAGGGGGATCTGTCGCCCCGGATGGAGCTGCGGGCGCAGGCCGCGGACGGCAATGGGCATCCGTTGCGCGGGGAGTTCCTCAAGGTCGGACGCACGGTCAACAATCTTGTCGACCAGTTGTCGACCTTCACCGACGAGGTCACGCGGGTGGCCAGCGAGGTCGGTACGGAGGGCAAGCTGGGCGGTCAGGCCCAGGTGCGCGGGATGTCCGGTTCGTGGCGGGATCTCACGGACTCGGTCAACACCATGGCGTACCGGCTGACGGCGCAGGTCCGGGACATCGCGCTGGTGACGACGGCGGTCGCGAAGGGTGATCTGTCCCGGAAGGTCACGGTTCACGTGGCCGGCGAGATGCTGGAGCTGAAGAACACCGTCAACACGATGGTCGACCAGCTGTCGTCCTTCTCCTCCGAGGTGACGCGAGTCGCGCGCGAGGTGGGTACGGAGGGTGAGCTCGGCGGCCAGGCACAGGTGCCGGGTGTGGCGGGAGTGTGGAAGGACCTCACCGATTCGGTGAATCTCATGGCCGGCAACCTGACGGCCCAGGTGCGCGGGATCGCGCAGGTGACGACCGCGGTCGCCAACGGTGATCTGTCGCAGAAGGTGACGGTGTCGGCGCGCGGTGAGGTCGCCCAGCTCGCCGAGACGATCAACCAGATGACCGAGACGCTGCGGACGTTCGCGGACGAGGTCACCCGGGTTGCCAACGAGGTCGGTGGCGAGGGGCGGCTCGGCGGGCAGGCGAACGTGCCGGGTGCGGCGGGTACGTGGAAGGACCTGACGGACTCCGTCAACACGGTCTTCCGGAATCTGACCACCCAGGTGCGGGACATCGCCGCCGTGACGACCGCTGTGGCCAGCGGTGACCTGTCGCAGAAGGTCAGCGTCGAGGTCGCCGGCGAGATGCTGGAGCTGAAGAACACCGTCAACGGGATGGTCGACCAGCTGTCCGCGTTCGGTGCCGAGGTCACCCGGGTCGCGCGGGAGGTCGGTGTCGAGGGTGAGCTGGGTGGCCAGGCGCAGGTGCCGGGTGCGGCGGGTACGTGGAAGGACCTGACGGACTCCGTCAACACGGCGTTCAGGAACCTCACCGGACAGGTGAGGAACATCGCCCAGGTGACGACGGCGGTGGCCAACGGCGACCTGTCCCAGAAGGTCACCGTCGACGTCTCCGGCGAGATGCTCCAACTGAAGAACACCGTGAACACGATGGTGGACCAGCTGTCGAGCTTCGCCGACCAGGTGACGCGGATGGCCCGTGACGTGGGTACGGAGGGCCGCCTCGGCGGGCAGGCGCGGGTGGACGGGGTGTCCGGGACGTGGAAGGAGCTCACCGACTCCGTCAACTTCATGGCCGGCAACCTGACCTCCCAGGTGAGGAACATCGCCCAGGTGACGACGGCGGTGGCCAACGGCGACCTGTCGCAGAAGATCGATGTCGACGCGCGCGGCGAGATCCTGGAGCTCAAGAACACGATCAACACCATGGTCGATCAGCTCTCGGCCTTCGCCGACCAGGTGACCCGGGTCGCCCGTGACGTGGGTACGGAGGGCCGCCTCGGCGGGCAGGCGCAGGTGCCCGGGGTGGCCGGGGTGTGGCGCGACCTCACCGACTCCGTGAACGGCATGGCCGGCAACCTCACCGCCCAGGTGCGCAACATCGCTCAGGTGGCGACCGCGGTGGCCCGGGGTGACCTGTCCCAGAAGATCACCGTGGACGCGCGCGGGGAGATCCTGGAGCTCAAGAACACCCTGAACACGATGGTCGACCAGCTGTCGTCGTTCGCCCAGGAGGTCACGCGTGTGGCCCGTGAGGTGGGTACGGAGGGCGAGCTCGGCGGTCAGGCCGAGGTGCAGGGTGTCTCCGGCACCTGGAAGGACCTCACGCAGTCCGTGAACTTCATGGCGAACAACCTGACCATCCAGGTGCGCAACATCGCCGAGGTCACGACCGCCGTCGCCAAGGGCGACCTGTCGAAGAAGATCACTGTTGACGCCAAGGGCGAGATCCTCGAACTCGTCACGACGGTCAACACCATGGTCGACCAACTGTCGTCGTTCGCCGAGCAGGTGACCCGGGTCGCCCGTGAGGTGGGCACGGAGGGCATCCTCGGTGGCCAGGCGCACGCGTCGGGCGTCACGGGTATCTGGAAGGACCTCACCGACAACGTCAACCTGATGGCCAACAACCTGACCGTGCAGGTGCGGAACATCTCCCAGGTCGCGGCGGCCGTCGCCAACGGTGACCTGACGCGGACGGTGACGATCGAGGCGCGCGGTGAGGTCGCGCAGCTCGCCGACACCTTCAACACCATGGTGAAGACGCTGAGTTCGTTCGCCGACCAGGTCACCAAGGTGGCCCGCGAGGTGGGCACGGACGGAATCCTGGGCGGGCAGGCGCGAGTGCCGGGTGTGGCCGGTACCTGGAAGGACCTCACCGAGTCGGTGAACGGGATGGCGTCCAACCTGACCGGTCAGGTGCGCAACATCGCGATGGTGACGACGGCCATCGCCAAGGGCGACCTGACGAAGAAGATCGACATTGACGCCCGCGGTGAGATCCTTGAGCTCAAGACGACGATCAACACCATGGTCGACCAGCTGTCGTCCTTCGCCGAGGAGGTCACCCGGGTCGCCCGGGAGGTCGGTACGGAAGGCCAGCTCGGTGGCCAGGCGCGGGTGCGGGACGTCGACGGCACCTGGCGCGACCTCACGGAGTCGGTGAACGAGATGGCCGGGAACCTGACCCGGCAGGTGCGGGCCATCGCGCGCGTGGCGACCGCGGTGACCCGTGGTGACCTCAACCTGAAGATCGACGTGGACGCCTCCGGCGAGATCCAGGAACTTCAGGACTACATCAACAAGATGATCGCCAACCTGCGCGACACCACGATCGCCAACAAGGAACAGGACTGGCTCAAGGGCAACCTCGCCCGGATCTCCGCCCTGATGCAGGGTCGCCGGGACCTCGACGACGTGGCCTCGCTGATCATGAGCGAGCTGACGCCTGTCGTCACCGCCCAGCACGGGGCGTTCTTCCTGGCGATGCAGACGGTCGACGGCAAGGACCAGGGAAGCGCCCCGGAGAACGCGTACGAACTGCGCATGCTCGGCTCGTACGGCTACTCCATGGGCTCCATGCCGACCTCGTTCCGGCCCGGTGAGGCGCTGGTCGGGACCGCCGCCGAGGAGAAGCGCACGATCCTGGTGGAGAACGCGCCGAGCGGTTACCTGAAGATCTCCTCCGGGCTCGGCGAGGCGCCGCCCGCACAGGTGATCGTGCTGCCGCTGCTGTTCGAGGGCAAGGTGCTCGGGGTCATCGAACTGGCGTCTTTCACGCCGTTCACGCAGATCCAGAAGGACTTCCTCAACCAGATCGCCGAGATGATCGCGACCAGCGTCAACACCATCTCCGTCAACACCAAGACGGAGGTGCTGCTGAAGAACTCGCAGGAACTGACCGAACAGTTGAGGGAACGTTCGGCCGAGCTGGAGAACCGGCAGAAGGCGCTTCAGTCGTCCAACGCGGAGCTGGAGGAGAAAGCCGAGCTGCTGGCTCAGCAGAACCGTGACATCGAGGTCAAGAACACGGAGATCGAGGAGGCGCGGCAGGTGCTGGAGGAGCGCGCCGAGCAACTCGCCGTGTCGATGCGCTACAAGAGCGAGTTCCTCGCCAACATGTCGCACGAGCTGCGGACGCCGCTCAACTCGCTGCTGATCCTCGCCAAGCTGCTCGCGGACAACGCGGACACCAACCTCACCCCCAAGCAGGTCGAGTTCGCCGAGACGATCCACGGGGCGGGCTCGGACCTGCTCCAGCTGATCAACGACATCCTCGACCTGTCGAAGGTCGAGGCGGGCAAGATGGACGTCTCCCCGACGCGCATCGCGCTCGTGCAGCTCGTCGACTACGTGGAGGCCACCTTCCGTCCGCTGACCGCGGAGAAGCGCCTCGACTTCTCCGTACGGGTCTCGCCGGATCTCCCCGCCACGCTGCACACCGACGAACAGCGGCTGCTCCAGGTGCTGCGCAACCTGCTGTCCAACGCGGTGAAGTTCACCGACTCGGGAGCCGTCGAGCTGGTCATCAGGCCGGCCGGCGCGGAGGTCCCGGTGGCCATCCGGGAGCAGTTGCTGGAGGCGGGGTCACTGCGGGACGCGGATGCCGACATGATCGCGTTCTCGGTGACCGACACGGGCATCGGTATCGCGGCGAGCAAGATGCGGGTGATCTTCGAGGCGTTCAAGCAGGCGGACGGCACGACCAGCCGCAAGTACGGAGGTACGGGTCTGGGGCTGTCCATCTCCCGGGAGATCGCACGCCTGCTCGGCGGTGAGATCCACGCGCAGAGCGAGCCGGGCCGCGGTTCGACGTTCACGCTGTATTTGCCGCTGCACCCGAGTGAACTGCCCCCGCAGGGCTACGCGCAGCTGGCGCCCTCCCTGGAGGTCGGCGAGTTGCTGGCCTCCGAGGCGGAGGGGGCCGGGGCGGACATCGAGACGCCGGCCGAGGTGAGGTCGTACCACGAGGCGCAGAACGGTCCCGCCGCGCTCTTCAGGCGGCGCCGCAGGGCCGTGTCGGTGACCGAACTGAACGCATCGTCGAGGGCCAACGGCCATTGGGTGCCCGATGAGCAGGAGGCGGCGCAGCAGCCGCGCCGGGGCATCCGGTTCGACGGCGAGAAGGTACTGATCGTCGACGACGACATCCGTAACGTGTTCGCTCTGACGAGCGTCCTGGAGCAGCACGGGCTGTCGGTGCTGTACGCGGAGAACGGCCGGGAGGGTATCGAAGTCCTGGAACAGCATGACGATGTGACGGTCGTACTGATGGACATCATGATGCCCGAGATGGACGGCTACGCGACGACCACGGCGATCCGAAGGATGCCGCAGTTCGCCGGACTCCCGATCATCGCGCTGACCGCCAAGGCGATGAAGGGCGACCGGGAGAAGGCGATCGAGTCGGGTGCCTCCGACTATGTGACCAAGCCCGTCGATCCTGATCACCTGCTGTCGGTGATGGAGCAGTGGATGCGCGGGGAGTGACGGTTGAGCTGGGTGTTTCCGTCGCCGGAACGGGAACCTCTGGTGTTCACGCGGAGTTGCTGACTCAGTGTGGCCGAAGCCGTGTAGAAGTGCGGGATTCGGGGAACCTTCTGGTCTCCCGCTACGTTTCTGCTACGTGCACAGTGACATCGCGGTGACAGGGTGTGGCGACGGGCGGGGTGCGGCTACCATGACCGGCACGAGGACGGGCGGCGTAAGGGAGCCGTCCCCTGGGGCGGCACCCGCTGGTGCTGCCCCAAGTCCTGAGTACAGGGGAGGCCCCAAGCCGGGGCGAGGAGGGCGGGCCATGGTGCAGAAGGCCAAGATCCTCCTGGTCGATGACCGGCCGGAGAATCTGCTGGCGCTGGAGGCCATCCTCTCTGCGTTGGATCAGACACTGGTGCGGGCATCGTCCGGGGAGGAAGCGCTCAAGGCACTTCTGACGGACGACTTCGCGGTCATTCTGCTGGACGTGCAGATGCCGGGTATGGACGGCTTCGAAACGGCCGCGCACATCAAGCGGCGGGAGCGGACCCGGGACATCCCGATCATCTTCCTCACCGCGATCAACCACGGTCCGCATCACACCTTCCGGGGTTACGCGGCGGGCGCGGTGGACTACATCTCCAAGCCGTTCGACCCGTGGGTGTTGCGGGCGAAGGTCTCGGTGTTCGTCGAGCTCTATATGAAGAACTGTCAACTCCGGGAACAGGCAGCTCTGTTGCGGCTGCAGCTGGAGGGTGGCGGGGGCAAGGCGGCGGCCGGTGCGGCAAAGGAGCCGGCGGGCCTGCTCGCCGAACTGTCCGCGCGGCTAGCAGCCGTCGAGGAGCAGGCGGAGGCGTTGTCCAAACAGCTCGACGACGAGTCGGCGGACGCGGCGGCAGTGGCCACCGCGGCCCATCTCGAACGCAAACTGACCGGCCTGCGCCGGGCTCTGGACGCGCTCGAACCGGGCACCGGCAGCGGGGCACCGTCGTTGCCTTCACCGAACTGACCCGCGCGCCGGCCGCCGCTTCCGTCGTCGAACTCGCGGTGAGTCGCGCGGGGTTGCGCGTGAGTGCGCGTCAGTCCCGTGCTCACGCAAGGGCGACACGAACGGGTGAAGCAGCAGGCACACGTGTCCGCTGTCGTCTCCACCGGTAACCTCACACACATGGCCTCACGTCCTTCCGCAGCCAAGAAGCCGCCCGCGAAGAAGGCAGCCGTGCCCGCGAAGGCTCCGGCGAGGAAGGCCACGGCGAAAAAGACCCCCGCGAAGAAGGCGCCCGCCAGGAAGGCCGCGGCGAAGAAGGTCGCGCCCCCTCCGGCACCCAGTCCCACAGGGGGCGTCTACCGCCTCGTACGCGCCCTGTGGCTCGGCATCGCGCACGGTGTCGGTGCCGTGTTCCGCGGCATAGGGCAGGGCGCGAAGAACCTCGATCCGGCTCACCGGAAGGACGGCGTGGGACTGCTGTTGCTCGCCCTCGCGCTGATCGTCGCCGCGGGCACCTGGTCCAGCCTGCGCGGTCCTGTCGGTGACCTGGTCGAGATGCTGGTCACCGGCGCGTTCGGCCGCCTCGACCTGCTCGTGCCGATACTGCTGGCGGTCATCGCCGTACGGTTCATCAGGCACCCCGAGAAGCCCGATGCCAACGGCCGTATCGTCATCGGGCTGTCGGCGCTGGTCATCGGCGTGCTCGGGCAGGTCCACATCGCGTGCGGCGCCCCCGCGCGCAGCGACGGCATGCAGGCCATAAGGGACGCCGGCGGGCTCATCGGGTGGGCCGCGGCGACTCCGCTGACGTACACGATGGGCGAGGTCCTCGCCGTACCCCTGCTGGTGCTGCTGACCGTCTTCGGGCTGCTCGTCGTCACCGCGACGCCCGTCAACGCGATTCCGCAGCGGCTGCGGCAGCTGGGGATCCGGCTCGGCATCCTCCGCGACCCCGAGGAGGACGGGCTCTCCGAGGACGACGAGCGTTACGACGACCAGTGGCGCGAGTCGCTGCCCGGGCGTCCCCGAGGGCGCGGGTCCGCCCCCGAGGCGTACGACCCGGACGACGCCGAGCAGGAGGCGCTCTCCAAGCGCCGGAGCCGCCCCAGGCGCTCTGCGATGCGGCAGCCCGACGCCGGGCGGCCGATGGACGCCGTGGACGTCGCCGCGGCCGCCGCTGCCGCGCTCGACGGCGCCGTGCTGCACGGGATGCCGCCCTCGCCGATCGTCGCCGACCTCACCCAGGGGGTGACCAACGGGGGCGACCGTGAGGAGACGGCCCCGACGCACACTCCCGTCCCGGGGGCACGCCCCAAGCAGGAGAAGCTCAAGGCGGAACCGGCCAAGGCCGCGGTGCAGGACCTCACGAAGGCGCCGCCGGAGATCATGCGGGACCTGCCCCCGCGCGCGGAACAGCTTCAGCTGTCCGGGGACATCACCTACTCCCTGCCGTCGCTGGACCTGCTGGAGCGGGGCGGCCCCGGGAAGACCCGCAGCGCGGCGAACGACGTGGTGGTCGCCTCCCTCTCGAACGTCTTCATGGAGTTCAAGGTCGACGCCGCGGTCACGGGTTTCACCCGTGGTCCGACGGTCACGCGGTACGAGGTGGAACTCGGCCCCGCGGTGAAGGTGGAGCGGATCACCGCCCTCACCAAGAACATCGCGTACGCCGTCGCCAGCCCCGACGTACGGATCATCAGCCCGATCCCCGGCAAGTCGGCGGTCGGCATCGAGATCCCCAACACCGACCGCGAGATGGTCAACCTGGGGGACGTGCTCAGGCTGGCCGACGCGGCCGAGGACGATCATCCGATGCTGGTCGCGCTCGGCAAGGACGTCGAGGGCGGCTATGTGATGGCCAACCTCGCCAAGATGCCCCATATGCTCGTCGCGGGTGCGACCGGTTCGGGTAAATCGTCCTGTATCAACTGTCTGATCACGTCGGTCATGGTCCGGGCGACTCCCGAGGACGTCCGTATGGTCCTGGTCGACCCCAAGCGCGTCGAGCTGACCGCGTACGAGGGCATCCCGCACCTGATCACGCCGATCATCACCAACCCGAAGCGGGCCGCTGAGGCGCTCCAGTGGGTCGTACGGGAAATGGATCTGCGGTACGACGACCTGGCGGCGTTCGGATTCCGGCACATCGACGACTTCAACGAGGCCATCAGGAACGGCAAGGTCAAGCTGCCGGAGGGCAGTGAGCGCGAGCTGTCGCCGTACCCGTATCTGCTGGTGATCGTCGACGAGCTGGCCGACCTGATGATGGTGGCCCCCAGGGACGTCGAGGACGCCATCGTGCGCATCACGCAGCTCGCGCGCGCGGCCGGCATCCACCTCGTCCTCGCCACTCAGCGCCCGTCCGTCGACGTCGTGACCGGGTTGATCAAGGCGAACGTGCCGTCGAGGCTCGCCTTCGCCACCTCCTCCCTGGCCGACTCGCGGGTCATCCTCGACCAGCCCGGCGCCGAGAAGCTGATCGGCAAGGGCGACGGACTGTTCCTGCCGATGGGCGCCAACAAGCCCACTCGTATGCAGGGCGCCTTCGTCACCGAGGACGAGGTCGCCGCGATCGTCCAGCACTGCAAGGACCAGATGGCGCCGGTCTTCCGGGAAGACGTCACCGTGGGTACCAAGCAGAAGAAGGAGGTCGACGAGGAGATCGGCGACGACCTCGAACTGCTGTGCGCGGCTGCCGAACTCGTCGTCAGCAGCCAGTTCGGCTCCACCTCGATGCTCCAGCGCAAGCTGCGAGTCGGGTTCGCCAAGGCGGGACGACTGATGGACCTCATGGAGACGCGGGGCATCGTCGGGCCGAGCGAGGGGTCCAAGGCGCGTGACGTTCTTGTGAAGGCTGACGGGTTGGACGAGATGCTCGCGGTGATTCGTGGGGAGACTGACTCCTAGGGAGTCGTCTGTTGCGCGGGCGTCCGTGTGTGCGGCAGCCGGGTGGTCGAATGTGACTCACTCGTAAGGGATCATTGAGCAACCGTTTCCCTTCGGCGTACGTCAAGTTGAGGGAGGCAACAGATCCTTGCCTCGCCATGACCTGACCATCAGCGTGTCCTGGCCATTCCGATGGCGTACAAAGTCCGTCCGCCCGGTTGCCCCACCCTTCCCGAACCCCCCTAAACTGAACCTCCAGCACAGGTGGCTAAACGCTCGAAAGGCGCCCCCGTGTCCATCGGCAACTCTCCACAAGACGAGCGTCCGTTCGAAGAAGACCGCGACGACCGCGAGGAAGCAGCCCGCCCTTCGATCGGTCGCGCCCTCCAGCAGGCGCGCATCGCGGCAGGGCTGACAGTCGACGACGTCAGTTCCGCCACCCGGGTCCGGATCGCCATCGTGCACGCGATCGAACAGGACGACTTCGCCCCCTGTGGTGGAGACGTCTACGCGCGCGGGCACGTCCGGACCCTCGCCCGTGCCGTCCACCTCGACCCCGAACCGCTGCTCGCGCAGTTCGCCGACGCCCACGGTGGACGTCCTGCGCCCACCCCGGCCGCACCCCTGTTCGAGGCGGAACGCATCCGCCCGGAGCGGCGCGGGCCGAACTGGACCGCGGCGATGGTCGCCGCGATCGTCGCCGTGATCGGCTTCGTCGGCTTCACGCTGGTCAAGGGCGGCGACGGCGACGCGGATGCGCGAACCCAGGTCGCCGAGGGTGCCACGCCGACGGCCAGCGGTCCGGCCTCACCCACGCCCAAGAAGGACAAGCCCGCCGACCCGAAGCCGGACCCGTCGGAGAGCGCCATCGCGGCGGCGCCGGCCGACAAGGTGACCGTCCAGGTGAGCGCCTCGGACGGGCGCAGCTGGATCTCCGCCAAGGACCACAACGGCCGCCTGCTCTTCGACGGCCTGCTCAAGCAGGGCCAGTCCCAGACCTTCCAGGACGACGAAGAGGTCAACCTCGTCCTGGGTGACGCGGGCGCCATCCAGCTGTACGTGAACGGCAAGAAGATCGACGACGAGTTCCAGTCGGGGGCCGTCGAGCGGCTCACGTACACGAAGGGCGACCCCCAGGTCGGCTGAGCGGTACCCGCTCTCGAAGGCCACAGGTACGGGGCCGGCCAAGATCGGTAGAGACGTCTGATGAGCCCCGCCGGCTCCGACCGGCGGGGCCTTGTCAACTCCGGCGGGGCCCAGCGGACGCCCTCTGGCCCCGTCGACGTGGGGTGTCAGTGGGACGAAGTAGTCTTGAGCCCATGCCTGAACGCCGTACCGTCGCACTTGTCACCCTTGGCTGCGCCCGTAACGAGGTGGACTCGGAGGAGCTCGCAGGCCGCTTGGAGGCGGACGGCTGGCAACTCGTGGAGGACGCCGAGGACGCGGATGTCGCCGTCGTCAACACCTGTGGCTTCGTCGAGGCCGCCAAGAAGGACTCCGTCGACGCCCTGCTTGAGGCCAACGACCTCAAGGGACACGGCAGAACCCAGGCCGTCGTGGCGGTGGGCTGCATGGCCGAGCGGTACGGCAAGGAGCTTGCCGAAGCGCTGCCCGAGGCCGACGGCGTGCTCGGCTTCGACGACTACGCCGACATCTCCGACCGCCTCCGGACCATCCTGAACGGCGGTATCCACGCCTCCCACACTCCGCGCGACCGCCGCAAGCTGCTGCCGATCAGCCCGGCGGAGCGACAGGGCGCGGGTGCGGGGATCGCTCTCCCGGGGCACGGCGCGGCCACGGACGCCGGTGCGGTCGCCGGGCCGGTGGAACCGGTCGAGGCCCCCGCAGATCTCCCCGAGGGCGTCGCTCCGGTCTCCGGCCCGCGCGCGCCGCTGCGCCGGCGGCTCGACGGCTCGCCCGTCGCCTCGGTGAAGCTGGCCTCCGGCTGCGACCGGCGCTGCACCTTCTGCGCCATCCCGTCCTTCCGCGGTTCCTTCATCTCGCGCCGCCCCAGCGACGTACTGAACGAGACCAGGTGGCTCGCGGAGCAGGGCGTCAAGGAGGTCATGCTCGTCTCCGAGAACAACACCTCGTACGGCAAGGACCTGGGCGACATCCGTCTGCTGGAGTCTCTGCTGCCCGAACTCGCGGACGTCGACGGCATCGAGCGCGTGCGCGTGAGCTATCTCCAGCCCGCTGAGATGCGCCCGGGGCTCATCGACGTGCTGACCTCGACGCCGAAGGTCGCCCCCTACTTCGACCTCTCCTTCCAGCACTCCGCGCCCGACGTGCTGCGCGCGATGCGGCGCTTCGGTGACACCGACCGCTTCCTGGAGCTGCTCGACACCATCAGGAGCAAGGCGCCGCAGGCCGGCGTGCGGTCCAACTTCATCGTGGGCTTCCCCGGTGAGACCGAGGCCGACCTGGCGGAGCTGGAGCGGTTCCTGAACAACGCGCGCCTGGACGCCATCGGTGTCTTCGGGTACTCCGACGAGGACGGCACGGAAGCGGCGACGTACGAGAACAAGCTGGACGAGGACGTGGTCGCGGCGCGACTCGCCCGGGTGTCGCGGCTGGCCGAGGAGCTGGTCTCGCAGCGCGCGGAGGAGCGCGTCGGTGAGACCGTGCACGTGCTGGTCGAGTCGGTCGGTGGCGAGGAGGGCGCGTACGGCCGAGGCGCGCACCAGGCGCCGGAGACCGATGGGCAGGTGCTGTTCACCAACTTCGCGGACTTCTCGGGTCTCACGAGCGGCGAAGAACTGAGTGTCGGTCGTATGGTCGAGGCGAAAGTGGTCGGTACGGAAGGTGTCGATCTGGTTGCCGAGCTGCTTCCGGGTTCGCTCGGCGCGCTCGTGTGTTCGGAGTCAGAGGAGGCGACCAGATGACCGGAGTCCCGGCATCCGCAGCGGGCGGCTCCTCCAGCGCGCGGAACGTCAACAGCGTTCCGGGTGCGGTGGCTGTGCCGGGCGCGATGGGTACCCCCGGAGCCACCGGCTCCTCGGTCGCTCCCGCGCCCTCCGGCTCCGCTGTCGGCTCCGAGGCATCCGGGTCCGGCGTCGACTCCCTGGTCAGTGATGACCTGGACGGTGTGAAGGCGGTGCGCGGCGGGAAGTTGGGGGCCGCCGCTGTCAATCAGGCCAGCCTCTGGAACATCGCGAACATTCTTACGATGATCCGGTTGCTGCTTGTGCCGGGTTTCGTGGCCCTGATGCTGGCCGACGGGGGGTACGACCCGGCGTGGCGCTCGCTGGCGTGGGCGGCCTTCGCTGTCGCCATGATCACGGACATCTTCGACGGCCATCTGGCGCGTACGTACGACCTCGTCACCGACTTCGGGAAGATCGCCGACCCCATCGCCGACAAGGCGATCATGGGAGCGGCGCTGCTCTGTCTCTCCGCGCTCGGTGATCTGCCGTGGTGGGTGACCGGTGTCATCCTCGGGCGTGAGCTCGGGATCACACTGCTGCGCTTCGTCGTGATCCGCTACGGGGTGATCCCCGCGAGCCGCGGCGGCAAGCTCAAGACGCTCACGCAGGGAGTGGCCGTCGGGATGTACGTCCTGGCGCTGACGGGACCGCTGGCGACGCTGAGGTTCTGGGTGATGGCCGCGGCGGTGGTGCTGACTGTGGTGACCGGTCTCGACTACGTAAGACAGGCCATTGTGCTGCGCAACGAGGGAATCGCCGCGCGCCAGGCCGCTTCTCTGGAGGCGGAACGGTGAGTTCCAGCGCCGCTGACGTGGTGAGACTACTGACGGTGAGGGGTGAGACGCTCGCTGTCGCGGAGTCCCTCACGGGCGGTCTGGTCGCGGCCGAGATCACATCGGTGCCCGGGGCCTCGAAAGTGTTCCGGGGTGCGGTGACGGCGTACGCGACCGAGCTGAAGCACCAGGTGCTGGGCGTCGACGCTGCACTGCTGGCCGCCCGAGGGGCCGTGGATCCGCAGGTCGCGGCGCAGATGGCGGCCGGAGCCCGCAGAGTTCTCGGCGCCGACTGGGGTGTCGCGACGACCGGTGTCGCCGGCCCGGAGCCGCAGGACGGGCAGCCCGTCGGAACGGTTTTCGTCGCTGTGGACGGCCCTCGCGCAGCGGAATCCGGTTCCGAAGGTGGCGGAAAAGTGGCGTCGCTGCGGTTGAACGGCTCCCGGGCGGAAATTCGTATGGAGAGTGTACGGAGCGTACTCGCACTCCTCCTTGAGGGGATTGCGGGCGAACAGACCGGGAATGAGCGGGCACAGAATACGGAACAGAACGGGGGGACCTGATGTTTGCAGCCCTGAGTGAACACGGCATCGCTCCCCGCACGGCCGCGGCGCAAGGCGGTACGGTGGGGCGTGAAGGATGCGGCTACGCGGTCCGAGGAGGGAGCCACCGATGATTCTGCTCCGTCGCCTGTTGGGTGACGTGCTGCGTCGGCAGCGCCAGCGCCAGGGCCGTACTCTGCGCGAAGTCTCCTCGTCCGCCCGAGTCTCACTCGGCTATCTCTCCGAGGTGGAGCGGGGGCAGAAGGAGGCATCCTCCGAGCTGCTGTCCGCGATCTGCGACGCGCTGGACGTACGGATGTCCGAGCTCATGCGGGAAGTGAGTGACGATCTCGCCCTCGCAGAGCTGGCCCAGTCTGCGGCGGTCAACGAACCTGTACCCACGCCGGTGCGTCCCATGCTGGGTTCCGTATCGGTGGCCGGTGTGCCACCGGAACGGGTGACCATCAAGGCGCCCGCCGAGGCGGTGGATGTCGTCGCCGCCTGAGGTGCACGAGAGTCGACATGTGTGAGAGCCCCGGCCGGGGCTTCTCCGGGGAGACCCGGGAGGAGCGCGGTCGGGGCTCTCGCGTTGGGTGCCCTCCCCGCGCTCCCGGGGGTCCGTCCCCGGGTGCGTTTGCCGGTGGGTCTCGGGGCGGTCATGGTGTGAGGAGGCGGGCGCGCGGTCTCCCGGGCGGCCGTTCGCGGGAGAGCGGTGCGCCTCTGTGCCGGTGATGCGCCCTGTATGCGGGTGAGCGGGACGTTCTAGCGTGGGGCTGGAGGTGGGCCATGGCGGTGCGGATAGTTCGCTGGGGGGCGCTGCTGGGGCTCGGGGTCGTCTGGTGGTGGGCAGTTCTGCGGCTCGTGCTCGCGCCCGGCGCGGGGGTGCTGGAGGGGGCGATCGCGGCCGGGGGATGGGGGCTGAGTCTGCTGCCTGTGCACTGCGTGCCGAAGCCTTCGGCGACGCGGGTCGTGGGGATCACGGGGGCGCGGCGGGGGCTGGGTCGTGGGGGCGCCGTCGCCGGTCCTACCAGGGCATCGCCACACCGCCGTTGGGGCGGATGATCTGGCCCGTCGTGAACGCCGACGCGTCGGACGCCAGGTGCAGCACGGCGTGGGCGACCTCCTCCGGTTCGCCCACCCGGCCCAGGGGGGCCATGCGGGCCATCAGGGCCTCGGTGTGCGCCTGTGCCTCGCCGTCGTGGCGGTCGGTCATCGGCGTCCGGATCCAGCCCGGAGCGACGGCGTTGACCCGGATGCCGTGGCGCCCGATCTCGGCGGCCAGCGTCTTCGTCAGCTGGACGACCGCTGCCTTGGCGACGCCGTAGCAGAGCAGGCCCGGGTTGCCGGTGTCGACGGCGCCCGAGGCCATGGTGACGATGCTGCCCCTGGTGTTCCGGGAGATCATCAGGCGGGCCGCCTCCTGGCAGGCGTACAGCACGCCCTTGAAGTTGACGCTCAGGACGCGGTCGAGGTCCTCGTCGCGGGTCTCCAGTACGGGGCTGCTGTGCATGATCCCGGCTACCGCCGCCATGATGTCCAGCCGCTCGCACGAGGCGACTGCCTGGCGGACCTGGGCCCGGTCGGTGACGTCCAGGTGGTGGGTAAGGGCCGTGCCGCCCATGCCCTTGATCAGCGTCGCCGTCTCGTGCAGTCCCTGTGCGTCCCGGTCGGCGCAGTGCACGGTGGCGCCCGCCTCGGCGAGCAGTACGGCGGATGCGCGTCCGATGCCGCTGGCGGCCCCGGTGACGAATGCGGTGCGTCCGGTGAGGTCGTACGCCTGTACGGGCATGCTGGGACGGTACGAGGGTTTCTGACGGATCGTCAATTGGTAGCGCAGGGTTCGGTTCTGAGCCGCGCCGGCGTGGGGTCCCCTCGCGTGGTGCGTGTGGGGTGTCAGGCGTACGGGAGCGGCTTGCGCTGGGCTCTGGCGGCGCCGGAGACTGGGGCCGGGCCCCGCTGGCAGGCCGGGCACCAGTAGGTGGGGCGTTCGCGGGAGCCGTCGCCCTGGTCGGCGACGCGCACGGGGGTCCGGCAGCGCAGGCAGGGGCGGGAGGCGCGGCCGTACACGAAGAGGTTCTGGCCACGGCGGCTGGTCGTGCTGCGGACCGGACGGTCCCGGTTGGCTTCGAGGAGTTTCCTCGCGAACGCGGGCAGCTTCGCGGTGCGGTCGGCGGGGAGGTCGCCGACGGGCAGCCAGGGGGTGGCGCCCAGGACGAAGCACAGCTCGCTCTTGTAGACATTGCCGATGCCGGCGAGGTTGCGCTGGTCGAGCAGGGCTTCGCCCAGCGGGCGGGCGGGGTCCGCGAGGAGGTTGGCGAGAGCCTGGTCGGGGTTCCAGTCCGGGCCCAGGAGGTCGGGGCCGAGATGCCCGACGGCCCGGTGCTCGTCGGCGGTGCGCAGCAGTTCGAGGACGGGGAGGCGGTACCCGACGGCGCTGAGGTCCGCGGTGCCGAGGATCGCCCGGATCTGGTGCGCCGGGCCGCCGCTCCAGCGCCTGCCGTTCTCGTACACCTTCCAGGAGCCGTCCATCCGCAGATGCGAGTGGAGAGTCAGGCTGCCCTCCACTCGGGTGAGGAGGTGCTTGCCGCGCGGAGTGACTTCCAGGACGGTACGGCCGGTGAGGTCGGCCGTGGCGTATTTGGGCACCCGGAGGTCGGAACGGGTCAGCACCTTGCCGGCGAGCGCGTCGTGCAGTCGCCTCGCTGCCTGCCAGACCGTGTCACCTTCGGGCATGGTTCCAGGGTGGCATGTCGGCGTCGGACAGGTCCTTCGCGCAGAAGATCATGCGCGTAGGCGCAGGCCGCGGGGGGTCGCGATGAAGCCCGCTCCTTCGAGAAGGGTGCCGAAGGGAGAGGTCAGGGCCGAGGCGCCGTTGACTCGCTCCACGGTGACCGTGCCGAGGGAACCGGCCCGGGCGGCTGCGGCGAGGGCTTCCGCCGCCACGCGCAGACAGGGGTCTTCGGTGGGCCCGCCGTCAGGTTCCGAGGGCCAGGCCAGCAGCGTCTTGCCGCCGCGTTCCATGTAGAGGGTCAGTTCGCCGTCGACCAGGACCACCAGGGAACCGGCTTTCCGGCCCGGTTTGTGGCCGGCGCCGGTCGGGGGCTCGGGCCAGGGGAGTGCGGCGCCGTACGCGTTCGCCGGATCGGCGGCGGCGAGGACGACGGCACGGGTGGCTGCGGAGGAGGCGGAAGTGGACGAGGCGGGGGAGGCACGGGACCAGGCGCTGCCGGCGAAGCCGTGGGCCGAGCCGCGGGGGCTCCGGGCTGTGCGGGCGTGGGGTGAGGGAGAGTCGAAGTCGACGTCGAAGTCGTCCACGAAGCCGTGGTCTGCGGGGGAGGCCGCGCCGTGTGCGTCGACCAAGCCGTCGTTGCCGGGGATGCCGGGGGCGAAGCCCGGGGAGGGCCGGGAGTCGCCGCGGTCTCGGGCGTTCGCTGTCGCGCGGAGGCGGTCCACCGCGCCGTCCATGGCGAACTGGGCGGCGCCGAGACCCTCCACCACATAGCCGCGACGGGCCTGACCACTGTCCTCGAACGCGGAGAGGACGCGGTACACGGCTGAGAAGCCGCCCTCGACGCCCTCCGCGGAAACGGCTCCGCGGGTCACCACCCCATGGCGGTCGAGCAGGGTGCGGGCCAGGGCGTGGGCTCGGACGGTGGGGTCGGGCTCAGGTCCCGGTAGCAGGGACCAGCGGCCGGCCACGGTCGGCGGGCCACTGCGTGAGGCGGGGCGTGCGGCGGCTGTCAGCGAGCCGTACCGGCCGCGCGGGACGGCGCGTTTGGCCCGGTGCGCCGTCGAGCCCGCTGTGCGGCCGGAGCCGAGGAGGGACCGCAT
The DNA here is from genome assembly GCF_033795085.1 of Streptomyces sp. AK08-02. Lineage (NCBI taxonomy): Bacteria > Bacillati > Actinomycetota > Actinomycetes > Kitasatosporales > Streptomycetaceae > Streptomyces > Streptomyces sp. AK08-02. The sequence continues at coordinate 244,071 of NZ_JARAZV010000019.1, read as the reverse complement.
CGGGGTGAGGGTGTCGTTCGTGAGCCGACCCGACCAGGCCAGGTCCCAGACGGCGTCGGCCAGTTGGGGGTCCGTGGCGTCCGGGTGCGTGGTGGCGCGGACCTGGTCGGCGATCTGGCGGAAGAAGAGCCCGTAGCCCCCGGTGAGGGCGTCGAGGACCGACTGGTGGAGCGCGGTGGGCTCCAGGGGGTGGGACGGTGGCAGGAGCAGCGGAGCCGCGTCCGCCAGGTACAGGGACACCCAGCCGTCCTTGCCGGGAAGAGCGCCTGCCCCGGCCCAGACGATCTCCCCGGCTGCCGTGAGTTCGTCGAGCATCGCGGGGGCGTAGTTCGCCACCCGGGACGGCAGGACCAGCTTCTCCAGGGCGGACGCAGGCACGGAGACGCCCTGCAATTGCTCCACCGCGCGCACCAGTCCGTCGACGCCGCGCAGCCCGTGGCCCTTGCCGATGTGCTGCCACTGCGGCAGGAACTGCGCGAGTGCCGCGGGGGGAACCGGTTCCAGTTCGTGCCGCAGGGCGGCCAGGGAGCGGCGCCGGAGGCGTCGCAGAACCGTCGCGTCGCACCATTCCTGGCCGATGCCGGCCGGGTGGAACTCCCCCTGTACGACGCGGCCGCTCGCCGCCAGACGCTGAAGCGCGCCCTCCGTGACCGCCACGCCCAGGCCGAAGCGGGCTGCCGCAGTGGCCGAGGTGAACGGGCCGTGGGTGCGGGCGTGGCGGGCGAGGAGGTCTCCGAGCGGGTCCTTGACGGGCTCGGTGAAGGCCTCCGGGACACCGACCGGCAGCGCCGTGCCGAGGGCGTCGCGCAGTCGGCCCGCGTCCTCGATCGCCGCCCAGTGGTCGGCGCCGCCGATGCGGACCCGGATCGCTCGACGAGCCCCGGCCAGCTCCTGGGCCCACTGCGGATCGGCGCCCCGCTCGGCCAGCTCGGCGTCGGTGAGCGGGCCGAGCAGGCGCAGCAGGTCCGCGACGCTTTCGGCGTCCTTCGCGCGTCGGTCCTCGGTGAGCCACCGCAGCTCCCGCTCGAGCTCGGTCAGCACCTCGGCGTCGAGCAGTTCGCGCAGCTCGGCCTGGCCCAGCAGCTCGGCCAGCAGCCGTGAGTCCAGTGACAGGGCGGCGGCGCGCCGCTCGGCCAGCGGCGAGTCGCCCTCGTAGAGGAACTGTGCGACGTACCCGAAGAGGAGGGAACGGGCGAAGGGGGAGGGCTCAGGAGTGCTGACCTCGACCAGCCGCACCTTGCGCGACTCGATGTCGCCCATCAGCTCCACGAGGCCAGGCACGTCGAAGACGTCCTGGAGGCATTCGCGGACAGCCTCGAGAACAATGGGGAAGGACCCGAACTCGCTTGCCACCTGGAGCAGTTGGGAGGCCCGCTGACGCTGTTGCCACAGGGGGGTGCGCTTGCCGGGGTTGCGGCGCGGGAGCAGCAGGGCGCGCGCGGCGCACTCGCGGAAGCGGGCCGCGAACAGGGCCGAGCCGCCCACCTGGTCGGTGACGATCTGGTTGACCTCGCCCTTGTCGAAGGCCACGTCCGCGGCGCCCACGGGGGCCTGTTCGGCGTCGTATTCCGTGCCCGTCCGCACAGGCTCCTGGTCGAGCAGGTCCAGGCTCATCAGATCGGCGTCCGGGAGGCGCAGCACGATGCCGTCGTCCGCGTGCATGACCTGGGCGTCCATGCCGTAACGCTCGGAGAGGCGGGCGCCGAGCGCGAGCGCCCACGGGGCGTGGACCTGGGCGCCGAAGGGCGAGTGGACGACGACCCGCCAGTCGCCGAGTTCGTCACGGAACCGCTCCACGACGATGGTCCGGTCGTCCGGGATGTGGCCGCAGGCCTCGCGCTGTTCGGCCAGGTACGAGATGACGTTGTCGGCGGCCCATGTGTCGAGTCCGGCGGCGAGGAGCCGGAGGCGGGCGTCCTCCTCGGGCAGGGAGCCGACCTCGCGCAGGAACGCGCCCACCGCGCGGCCCAGTTCGAGCGGGCGGCCCAACTGGTCGCCTTTCCAGAAGGGGAGACGGCCGGGAACTCCGGGAGCGGGGGAGACCAGGACGCGGTCGCGGGTGATGTCCTCGATGCGCCAGGAGCTCGTACCGAGCGTGAAGACGTCCCCCACGCGGGACTCGTACACCATCTCCTCGTCGAGCTCGCCGACCCGGCCGCCGCCCTTCTTGGGGTCGGCGCCGGCGAGGAAGACCCCGAAGAGACCACGGTCGGGAATCGTGCCCCCGGAGGTCACGGCGAGCCGCTGGGCGCCCGGGCGGCCGGTCACCGTGCCGGCGACGCGGTCCCACACCACGCGCGGGCGCAACTCCGCGAACGCGTCGGACGGATAGCGGCCCGCGAGCATGTCGAGGACCGCGGTGAACGCCGACTCCGGAAGGGAGGCGAAGGGCGCCGCCCGGCGGACCGTGGCCAGCAGGTCGTCGACCTGCCAGGTGTCCAGCGCCACCATCGCGACGAGTTGCTGGGCGAGGACGTCCAGGGGGTTCGCGGGGACTCGCAGGGACTCGATGGAACCGGTGCGCATGCGCTCGGTGACCACGGCCGCCTGGACGAGGTCACCCCGGTACTTGGGGAAGACGACGCCTGTGGAGACCGCGCCCACCTGGTGTCCGGCGCGGCCGACGCGCTGCAGGCCGGAGGCCACGGAAGGGGGCGACTCGACCTGGATGACCAGGTCCACCGCGCCCATGTCGATGCCCAGTTCGAGGCTGGACGTGGCGACCACGGCGGGCAGCCGGCCCGCTTTGAGGTCCTCCTCGACGAGCGCGCGCTGTTCCTTGGAGACCGAACCGTGGTGGGCCCGGGCGATGACCGCGGGGGCACCCTGGGCCGCGCCCGAGCCGCCCATCAGCTCGGCGGGAGCATGGTCGTCGGGGAGGGGCTCACCGGTGGCCCGCTCGTACGCGATCTCGTTGAGCCGGTTGCACAGGCGCTCCGCGAGGCGCCGGGAGTTGGCGAACACGATCGTCGAGCGGTGCGCCTGGACGAGATCGGCGATCCGTTCCTCGACATGCGGCCAGATGGACGGCCGTTCGGCCCCCGCCTTCCCCTCGGCGACCGGAGAACCGCCCAGTTCGCCCAGATCCTCGACCGGGACGACGACCGAGAGGTCGAACTCCTTGCCGGACCTGGGCTGGACGATCTCCACCTTGCGCTGGGGCGAGAGGTAACGCGCGATCTCGTCGACCGGGCGGACGGTCGCGGAGAGGCCGATACGCCGGGCGGGCCTCGGCAGCAGCTCGTCCAGCCGCTCCAGGGAGAGCGCGAGATGAGCGCCGCGCTTGGTGCCCGCGACCGCGTGCACCTCGTCGAGGATCACCGTCTCCACGCCCGTCAGTGCCTCGCGTGTGGCCGACGTGAGCATCAGGAACAGCGACTCGGGGGTGGTGATCAGGATGTCCGGCGGGCGGGTGGCGAGGGCACGGCGCTCGGCGGGTGGTGTGTCACCGGAGCGGATGCCCACCTTGACCTCGGGCTCGGGCAGCCCCAGGCGTACCGATTCCTGGCGGATGCCCGTGAGGGGGCTGCGCAGATTGCGTTCCACGTCGACCGCGAGGGCCTTGAGCGGCGAGATGTAGAGCACGCGGCAGCGTTTGTGGGGGTCGGCCGGCGGGGGTGTCGAGGTGAGCTGGTCGAGCGCGGCGAGAAACGCGGCGAGGGTCTTGCCGGAGCCGGTCGGGGCCACCACCAGGACGTCCGAGCCCTCGCCGATGGCCTCCCACGCGCCGGTCTGGGCCGCGGTCGGCGCGGAGAAGGCCCCCGTGAACCAGCCGCGGGTCGCGGGGGAGAAGCCGTCGAGGGCCCGGTGTGCGGAGCTGACCATGCGTCCATCCTGCACCCCGCCACCGACAATCGCCCTGACCTGCGGGTTTGGCTCCCGCGGTGGGGGTGCTTGGGGGCGTGCCCGGGTGGGCCGAGGCTCCTTCACGGAGAATGGGGGTATGGCAAGTTCGGTCGAGCGGGCTCGGCACTGGCGGTACGCGGAACTGCCCGGTGTCGATCTTCTGCGCGCCCGGTACATCCACAAGACCTTCGTCCGGCACACGCACGAGAACTTCGTCATCGCCGCCATCACCGAAGGGGTGGAGGTGTTTCACCACCGGGAGGCCGATCAGTACGCGGGACCGGGGTCGCTCGCGCTGGTCAATCCCGACACACCGCATACGGGGCGCGCGGGGGTCCCCGAAGGATGGCGCTACGGAGCTGTCTACCCGGAGCCAGGCCTGGTGGCCGAGATCGCCGCGGAGACCACGGTGATTCGGGGGACCCCAGGGTTTATCGCCCCCGTGTTCGATGATCCGTACTCGGTCACACTCGTTCATGAGGTCCTGCGCGCGGCCGAGGAAGGCAACGCGCTGGCCGCCGACACCCTGCTGAGGGTGGTGGTGACCCGGCTGCTCCGGCTCAACGGCGGCGCCCTTCAGGAACGCGTGGTGCGTACGGCGGGTGGGCGGATCGCGGCACGCGCGCGTGCCGTGCTGGAGGAGACGATGGCCGGGCCACCGACTCTGGAGAAACTCGCCAGAGACCTTGGCACCAGCCCCTTCGCGCTGCTCCGGGCGTTCCGTGACACGTACGGGTTGCCGCCGCACGCCTGGCTGACGGACGCGCGCGTGCGGCGGGCGCGCCGGCTGCTGGACGCCGGTACCGTGCCCGCCGACGCGGCCGTCGCCGTCGGTTTCACCGATCAGCCGCACCTCAACCGGCACTTCACCCGCATCGTGGGCGTGCCCCCGGGGGCGTACCAGCGTGAGCGCAAGAACGTACAAGACCCGTCGGGGCCCCTGCTCCTATCGTCCGACGGGTGGCAGAACAGACAGTTCACGCAGACGTACACGCCGACGACGGAGGCAAACCGGACGCCGCCGTCGTACGAGACGCCCTCGGAGTCGGGGTCGCCGTCGGATTGTCCGGTTTCGCCTTCGGAGTGACGTCGGTCGGCAGTGGGCTCACGCTTCCGCAGACCTGTGCGCTCAGCCTCCTGGTGTTCACCGGGGCCTCCCAGTTCGCCCTCGTGGGTGCGCTCGCGGCCGGCGGCAATCCGCTCACCGCGGCAGCGGGCGCCTTCTTCCTGGGGGTGCGCAATGCCTTCTACGGGCTGCGTCTGTCGCAGTTGCTGGCCCTCCCGCGCGCGGTGCGGCCGTTCGCCGCCCAATGGGTCATCGACGAGACCACGGCGGTCGCCCTGGCCCAGCCCACTCGACGCGCCGCGCGTATCGGGTTCGCCGTCACCGGACTCACCCTGTACGTGCTGTGGAACCTCACGACGCTGCTCGGCGGACTGGGGGCCGAGGCCATCGGGGACACCGACGCGTGGGGTTTGGACGCCGCCGGACCCGCGGTCTTCCTGGCGCTGCTCGCGCCGATGCTGAAGTCCGGTGCGGAGCGCGCTGTCGCGGGCCTCGCCGTGGTCCTGGGACTCGGCCTGCTGCCCGTACTGCCGTCCGGTGTGCCGGTTCTCGTGGCAGCGCTCGCGGCGCCGGCCGTTCTCTGGTGCCAGGGCCGTCGTAGGGCTGAGGACGGCAGGGACAGGGACGGTAGGGACATGGACGGAAGGGGTGTGGACCGTTGAACGTCTGGATCGCGCTCGGTGTGACCGCGGTCGGCTGCTACGTGGTCAAGCTCGCCGGGCTCCTCGTGCCCGCCGGTGTCCTGGAACGTCCGCTCGTCCGGCGGCTGGCCGCCCTGCTGCCCGTCGCCCTCCTCGCCGCTCTCACGGCCCAGCAGGCCTTCGCCGACGGGAGGGTGCTCGTCCTGGACGCGAAGGCCGCCGGACTCGCCGCAGCCGCCGTGGCCCTCGTGCTGCGTGCTCCCTTCCTGATCGTCGTGGCGGCGGCCGTGGTGGTGACGGCGGCGGTCCGGGCGCTGACCGGCTGAACGCCGGCCGCGCCCGCGCCACCGGAGTCAGCCGACGGGGCGGCCGTACGCCTTCAGGGTGCGCAGTGCCTCGACCGTCACCATGGGGCGTGCCTCCAGCGCGGTGCCCGGTGCCCACGCGCGCCAGCGGATGGGCCAGCCGCCGTCCTCGTGCTGCTCGCTCGCGAGGAAGTCAAGCGAACGTGTCATCTCCTCGTCGGTGAACCACGCGCGCGCGAGTGAGCCCGGCGTCCGCGCGTAGTCGTACGGGAAGTGGTGCTCGCCCGGGGCGTAGCCGGGCGGTACCGGGGAGGTGTCGAGGCGCTCCGGGTCGAGTGCCACGAGCCTGTGCTCACGCACCAGGCGGCCCAGCCGGTCGGCCGCCGCCTCCGCGCGGGAGCGGTCCGGAACCGAGTCCAGGAAGGCCACCGCGGCCTCCACCTCGTACGGATGGGACTTCTCCAGGGAGTCGACCGCCTGCCAGCAGAAGTCCGTGGCGCGGAACAACCAGGCGTGCCACACCTTGTTGCGGTGCAGCAGACCCACCACGGGGCCCGTGGCGAGGAGTTCACTCGGCGGGTCGGACACGATCGACACGAAGGGTGCCGCCGGATAGCCGTGCTGGCTGGGGTGGATCGCAGGCAGAGCACCGTCCGGTGCGGAGACGGAGGTCAGATAGCGGCACACGCGCTCCACCCGCTGGCCGCCGCAACGACCGATGGTGTCCAGGACGCGCAGGGCGTGCGCGGTGTGCAGGGGCTGGCTGACGGGGCCGCGCAGATCGGGTTCCAGCGCGTGGCCGTAGCCACCGTCCTCGTTGCGGTAGGCGTCCAGCGCGGTCTCGACCGCGTCCGCGCCTCCGTTCAGGAAGTGGTACGCGAAGCGGCGCTGCTCCAGCACGCGCGCGGTGAGCCACACGAAGTGCTCGGCACGGAAGAGCGGGGAACGCGCGGGGGGCGTCGGGGGGAGTGGGGCTGCTCCTGTTTCGGCCATGCGTCAGACCGTAGGGCGCGAAGTGGTCCCGGTGAGCGGTCCCGGCGCGGGCCCACTCTCAGGGGCGGGATACTGAAGTCATGCGGTTGACGGTTTTCTGGCAGCGGATGGCGGAACACTTCGGTTCGGGCTACGCCGACACCTTCGCGCGCGATCACGTGATGACGGAACTCGGCGAACGGACCGTGCACGAGGCCCTGGACGCCGGCTGGGAGGCGAAGGACGTGTGGCGTGTGGTGTGCGCGGCCATGAACGTTCCCTCGGAGAACCGCTGAAACCGTACGGAAACGACGTCGGTCGGCCGCGTGGGGCGCAGGGTGGCGACTGAATGTCGGTGGCGTGGGCGAGACTTGCACCGTGGCATCCACAGACGAGACCGAACAGCTCGGACAGCAGACGTCTCCGTTCGGCACGCCGCCGCCCACACCACCGGCCGGGCACACCGCCGGGCAGGGCGCGCGCATGCCGCGGTGGCTGCCGCGCGCCATGATCCTGGCGCTCACCCTCATCGGCCTCTTCCAACTGGGCAGCTGGGCCTTCCACCAGCTCACGGGCCTGTTGATCAATATCCTCATCGCGTTCTTCGCCGCGCTGGCGATCGAGCCCGCGGTGAGCCGCATGGCGTCGCGCGGTATGCGCCGGGGGCTGGCCACCTTCCTGGTCTTCATCGGCCTGCTCATCGCGATCGCCGGGTTCGTCACTCTGCTCGGCTCCATGCTCGCGGGGCAGATCATCAAGATCGTCGAGGACTTCCCGGCTTATCTCGACTCCGTCATCAGCTGGGTCAACGCGCACTTCAACACCGACCTGAAGCGGGTGGACGTCCAGGAGGGCCTGCTCCGTTCCGACTGGCTGCGCAGTTATGTGAAGAACAGCGCCACCGGAGTCCTGGATGTCTCCGCCCAGGTGCTGGGTGGCCTCTTCCAGTTGCTGATGATCACACTGTTCGCGTTCTACTTCGCCGCTGACGGGCCGAGACTGCGTCGCGCGCTGTGCTCCGTGCTGCCGCCCGCACGGCAGGCCGAGGTGCTGCGCGCGTGGGAGATCGCCGTCGACAAGACCGGCGGCTATCTGTACTCGCGCGGCCTGATGGCGCTCATCTCCGGGGTCGCCCACTACGTACTGCTGGAAATCCTGAGCGTGCCGTACGCGCCCGTGCTCGCCGTCTGGGTGGGGCTGGTCTCGCAGTTCATCCCGACCATCGGTACCTATCTCGCGGGCGCCCTGCCGATGCTGATCGCCTTCACCATCGATCCCTGGTACGCGCTGTGGGTGCTGGTCTTCGTCGTGATCTACCAGCAGTTCGAGAACTACATGCTGCAGCCCAAGCTGACCGCGAAGACCGTCGACATCCATCCCGCGGTCGCCTTCGGCTCGGTCATCGCCGGCACCGCGTTGCTCGGTGCCGTCGGCGCGCTGATTGCCATCCCGGCGGTCGCCACGCTCCAGGCGTTCCTGGGGGCGTACGTCAAGCGGTACGCCGTCACGGACGACCCCCGTGTCCAGGGGCACCGAGGGCGGGGCGCGAGCATTCGCACCCGAGTGCGGAGTCTGGTGGAGGGGCGGCGGGGTGCCGGCGCCGGGGACTCGGCGGGCTCCGCCGAGGCGACGGAGCCGGTATCAGGGTCGAAACCGGATCCGGGGACGGAGCCGGAATCCGGGTCGGGAGAAGGCTCGACGCCCGCCTGAGTGGCGCTTCGGCCGCGGTTCAGGCGACGACGCGGCGCGGTCGCCGGCCGGGTGGCGGGGGTGCTCGGCGCCGGCCGGTCCGGTCGGGGGCGGCCCGCGTTGTGTGTCCCCCTGGGGGTGTCGGACCCGATGTCCGGGCCGTTGGCGGGCCGCGAATCTAGTCTCGTGGAGTGTCGGGTGTCGCGCTTGACACGAAAATCGAACATCCGTTCTGATGGAGGTTCCGGCGAGGCTCTCGACGGATGTTTCGTCAGGGTTTTCATGTAGATGTGCCCAAGTTATCCACAGGCTGGACGGGCGTCGGGGCGCATTGTCAGTGGCAGGCGTTAGCGTCTTTGACGTGAAGCGATCGACTCAAGCAAACCGGGTGGAACCCATGGCAGGAACCGACCGCGAGAAGGCGTTGGACGCCGCGCTCGCACAGATTGAACGGCAGTTCGGTAAGGGCGCGGTGATGCGCCTGGGCGAGCGGCCGAATGAGCCCATCGAGGTCATCCCCACCGGGTCGACCGCGCTCGACGTCGCCCTTGGCGTCGGCGGCCTGCCGCGCGGCCGAGTGGTGGAGGTGTACGGCCCGGAGTCCTCCGGCAAGACGACCCTGACCCTGCACGCGGTGGCGAACGCGCAGCGGGCCGGTGGCCAGGTCGCCTTCGTGGACGCGGAGCACGCGCTCGACCCCGAGTACGCGAAGAAGCTCGGCGTCGACATCGACAACCTGATTCTGTCTCAGCCGGACAACGGCGAGCAGGCCCTGGAGATCGTGGACATGCTGGTCCGCTCCGGTGCCCTCGACCTCATCGTCATCGACTCCGTCGCCGCGCTCGTCCCGCGCGCGGAGATCGAGGGCGAGATGGGTGACTCGCACGTGGGTCTGCAGGCTCGTCTGATGAGCCAGGCGCTCCGAAAGATCACCGGTGCGCTGAGCCAGTCCGGGACCACCGCGATCTTCATCAACCAGCTCCGCGAGAAGATCGGCGTGATGTTCGGCTCGCCGGAGACCACGACCGGCGGCCGGGCGCTCAAGTTCTACGCATCGGTGCGGCTCGACATCCGTCGCATCGAGACGCTGAAGGACGGCACCGACGCGGTCGGCAACCGCACCCGCGTCAAGGTCGTCAAGAACAAGGTCGCGCCGCCCTTCAAGCAGGCCGAGTTCGACATCCTCTACGGGCACGGCATCAGCCGCGAGGGCGGTCTGATCGACATGGGCGTGGAGCACGGCTTCGTCCGCAAGGCCGGCGCCTGGTACACGTACGAGGGCGACCAGCTCGGCCAGGGCAAGGAGAACGCGCGCAACTTCCTGAAGGACAACCCCGATCTCGCCAACGAGATCGAGAAGAAGATCCTTGAGAAGCTGGGCGTCGGTGTGCGGCCGGAGAAGCCCGCCGCTGAGCCCGGCGCGGACGCGGCGGTCACGGTCGTCTCGGACGAGGCCGCGAAGACCGTGCCCGCTCCGGCGGCCAAGACCACCAAGGCCAGGGCCACGGCGGCCAAGGGCTAGCCCGTGACACGACGAACCGACTGGGCCGAGTACGTCTACCCCGATGCCTCGGAGGACCGGGGCGGCGGGGCCCGCTGGACCTCCACCGGAGGTGACAGCGCCTACGGGGACGCCGGGCCGAACGGGGGCGGCCCCGGCGCCCATGAAGGCGACGGGGTGTACGAGGGTGACGGAGGCCCCGCTGCCGGAGCGCGCCGCGGCCGGGGTGCGCCGGGGGACGGCCGGCGTCGGGGCGACGGCTCCCCGGGAGGCGGGCGGCGCCGTGGCGGCGGTGACCCGAGCGGCGAAAGCAGCCCGTTCGGCGAGGGCGGCCCACACGGTGAGGGCTCGCGTGGTGGGCGCGGTCGTCGACGGCAACGCGGCTTCGGTGAGCCGGGCGGCGACCCACAGGACGGAGGTTCCGTCTCCTCGTCGAGGGCCGAGAGGGCGGAGCCGCCGGCGGACCCGGCTGAGCGGGCGCGGGCGATCTGCCTGCGCCTGCTCACCGGGACCCCGCGTACGCGGAAACAGCTCGCGGACGCCCTGCGCAAGCGTGAGATCCCGGACGAGGCCGCCGAGGAGGTGCTGTCACGGTTCGAGGAGGTCGGACTGATCAACGACAGCGCGTTCGCGGACGCCTGGGTCGAGTCCCGCCACCACGGCCGGGGACTGGCCAGGCGGGCCCTCGTACAGGAACTGCGTACCAAGGGCGTGGACCCGACGCTCATCGACGAGGCCGTCGGGCAGCTCGACTCCGAGCAGGAGGAGACGACCGCCCGTGAACTCGTCGCCCGCAAGCTGCGGGCGACCCGCGGTCTCGACCGCGACAAGAGGCTGCGGCGCCTGGCAGGCATGCTCGCCCGTAAGGGTTACCCCCAGGGAATGGCCCTGCGAGTGGTTCGGCAGGCACTGGAGGAGGAGGGCGAGGAGGGCGACGACTCCGGGTTTCTCGGGGACGACGAGTACTGAGCCCTGAGCGCCGAGATTTGGCCGTCCCGAGCGGCAGCGGTTGTTCGGGAGGTCGGGGTTCCCGGCCCTGAACACGGTGGACGCGCGGGGGCGCCGACCGCGTTCAGGGCTCGGCGGACGGGACCGGTCCGGGTCCGGGTACGACGGCCCCGAAAGTCAGGTACTCGGACGGCTGTTTCAGGTGCTCAGCGGGCCAGTGCAGTCATACGTCGTCACCGGAAGTCCCGCCGCCCGCCACGCCTGGAACCCGCCGACCAGGTCGGTCGCCCGGTGCAGCCCCAACTGGCGCAGGGACACGGCCGCGAGGCTCGACGCGTACCCCTCGTCGCAGATCACCACGATCCGCAGGTCGTGGCTGGTCGCCTGAGAGACGCGATGGCTGCCCCTGGGGTCCAGCGCCACTCCAGTTCGTTGCGTTCGATCACGAGGGCGCCGGGGATCAGCCCGTCGCGCTCACGCAGGGCCGCGTACCGGATGTCCACCAGCAGCGCCTCACCGGTCTGTGCGGCCTCGTACGCATGGCGGGACTCCACGCGCGCGTAGGTCTCGCGGACCCGGTCCAGCAGCTCGTCGATGCCGACCGGCTGTGCACTCACTGCCAGTCCTGCGGGCGCTCGACGTGCTCCAGACGCAGCACCGGTCCCGTACGGCTGTAGCGGCGGATCTGCGGGAGGGGCGGATAGTAGGCGTGGACCGAGATCGCGTGCTGGTCGCGGGACTCGTTGAGCACCTCGTGCACATGATGGCGGCCGAACCCGCGGCCCTGGCCGGCGGCCAGTCGCCGTTCCCGGTCGACGTCCTCGGCGAGTTCGAGGGTCTTCCAGCCGTCGGTGGGCAGCCGGGCGGCGAGCGAGTTCTCCTTGAGTTCTCCGGCCGCGGTGAGGAAGGCGCCGACCGAATCGGCGTGGTCGTGCCAGCCGGTGCCGGTGCCGGGCGGCCAGCCGATCAGCCAGGCCTCGCTGCCGCCGGGGCCCTCAAGGCGAACCCAGGTGCGGCCCTCGGGGTCGAGCGGCAGGGAGGCGATCAGCTCGGTGTCGGCGGCCGTACGTCGTACGAAGTCGAGCAGGTCCGCCTGCGTCGGGGTCCTGGAAACGTCGGGGACCTCGGCGGGTACGGATACGGAGGGTGACAGGGACACGGGTACCGTCCTGATGAACGTTCGCGGGGAGCGCGCGACGGCACGGATCAACGGCGCGCGAGGGAAAAGAGGGATGCGAATTCAGCAGGACGGACGACACACGCAGCCCGCATAGCGGACGAGGTCCATATGGACCCTCCGCCACAGGCGCACATCGGTGTCGGCATCGGTCACGTTCCGGAGTACAGCATGACGGTGCGGAGCGGTCAACTCGCTGTCAGCATGTGGACGCGTGGCGACGGGGGGCGCGGGCGGCGCCCACGAAAGCAGCGGTCAGCGCGTACCCGCTGTGGCTTCCGTGTTCGCCGCCGTGTCCGACTTGTCGGACCCGCTGCTCGTGCCGTCGGCCGCGTCGTCCGTCCTGTCCTGTGGAGGCCCGCCCAGCGTCGCCTCGGCCGCCGCGTACAGGTCGGCCGGGCGTACTCCGCTCAGCGCGGTCACCAGGTGCCCGTCCGGGCGGACCAGCAGCACGGTGTGGGCGGCGGCGCCCGGATAGCTCTCGGTGACCAGCAGCTCGGCGGGGTGCGGCAGGGCGGCCACCGCGGCCGCCAGCCGGGGCATGATCCCGGCGCTCACCCAGTGCTTGCGCTCCCACACGCCCGTACCCGGCGCGACCAGCACCACCAGCAGCGCCCCGCGGCCCAGCCGCTCCCGCAGCCGCACGAAGGAACCGTCCTCGGCGGTGACACGTACGTCCGTCACCTGAGCGCCGGGCAGGGTGTCCACCGAGACCTCCGCCTCAAGGTGCTGGGGCGCCAGCGGCGAGCGGGCGTACGTCCCCGGCTCGCCCAGGACTCCGCGCCCCAGGTGACCGTCCGTGAGCAGAGAGTCGTTTCCGCGGGTCGACCCGGGGACGTACGACCGCAGTCCCGCGCCGCCGCGCAGCAGCGGGAGCGCCTGGTCGGCGGCGCGCAGCCGGGCGGAGACCGCCGCGCGCCGTTCGGTCTGGTAGCTGTCGAGCAGCGCCTCGTGCGGGCCGTGGTGCCAGGCCAGGGCCAGTTTCCAGGCGAGGTTGTCGGCGTCCCGCAGTCCCTCGTCCAGCCCCTGGGTGCCGAGCGCGCCGAGCAGGTGCGCGGCGTCCCCCGCGAGGAAGACCCGGCCGGCCCGCCAGCGTCGGGCGAGCCGGTGGTGGACGATGTGGACGCCGGTGTCGAGCAGGTCGTACGGGGGTGTGGGCCCGCCGCTCCAGCCCGCGAGGGTCTCCCGGACGCGGGTCACGAGGAGCTCGGGTGTGACCAGGTCCTTGCCGGGCGGCAGCAGCCAGTCCAGGCGCCACACACCGTCGGGGAGAGGGCGGGCGGTGATCTCCCCGGCCGAGGGCCCCGATGTCCGCCACGGCGGCATCCGGTGCAACAACGCCTCGCCGGGCCATGGAAGTTCCGTACGCAGCGCGGCTACGGCGTGTCGTTCCACGGCCGTACGTCCGGGGAAGCGGATGTCCTGCAGTTTGCGGACCGTGGAACGCGGGCCGTCGCAGCCGACCAGGTAGCTGCCGCGCCACCAGGTGCCGCCCGGGCCGCGGGTGTGAGCCGTGACACCGGAGGGCTCCTGCTCGGCCGAGTCGAGGCGGCTGTTGACGGCTACCTTGACGAGCCGCTCGCGCGCGATGGCGGTCCGCAGGGCGCCGGTCAGCACGTGCTGGGCGATGTGGAGGGGGACGTCCGACTCCGCGACGGGCCCGGACCGGAGGCCCGACGGCGCGTCCGCCGGGCCGCCGGATTCCTCGGCGTCGAAAGAGATCTGACGAGTCACCTGCTTGCGCCGCATCGACCGCCATCCGGCCCAGTGGAAACCGGCCTCGGCGATCGGCACACCCGTCAGCCGCTCCAGGAGCGCGGCGGTGTCCTCGCGCAGTACGACGGTGCGCGCGGGACGCTGGTCGTCCTTGCCGGGCCCCTCGTCGAGGACGACCGAGGGGACCGCCTGGCGCGCCAGCGCAAGCGCCAGCGTGAGTCCGACAGGCCCCGCTCCGACGATGATCACCGGGTCCATGGCGCGGTGCCCCCTGTCCCGAGCGATGTCCTCATCGACACAAGTGAACAGGAAGTTGGAGCGGGGTGTGCGATCACAGAACGTATGCAACAGATTCCGCGCCACCCGGTCAAGCTGGACGCACCCCCGGCACGTGACCGGGCCCACTCGACGTTTCCCCTGGTACGGCACACGCACCCGGGCCGACCGCGAACGACGGAGGCAGTGGCCAACGCGCCACTGCCTCCGTGTCGGTCGCACCCCCGCCTCCGGGCGGGGGCCTACGAGTTGAGCGTCCGTCAGATGGAACCGCCTGCGCCGGCCGCCTCTGTGCCGGCCACCGTCGCCGGTCCGAGCACCACCCCGGTCGACTTCTTGCCGCGCCGCAGGCGGCCCTCCAGCCAGCTCGCGAAACTGGTGATGGCGAAGTTGATCACGATGAAGATGACCGCCACCACGATGAAGCTCGCGACGACGTTGGCGTAGTTGGCCGCGAGTGTGCTGCGCGCGTTGAGAAGCTCGGTGAACCCGAGCATGACGCCACCCAGGGCGGTGTCCTTCACGATGACGACGAGTTGGCTGACGATCGCCGGCAGCATGACCGTGACGGCCTGCGGGAGCAGGATGTTCGTCATCGCCTGCCCCTTGCGCAGACCGACCGCGAGGGCGGCCTCCGTCTGGCCCCGGGGGAGGGACAGGATGCCCGCTCGTACGATCTCGGCGAGTACCGAGGCGTTGTAGAGCACCAGACCGGTGACGACCGCGTAGAGGGGGCGGAGCTCACTGCTGATGTCCGTGGAGCTGACGTAGAACTGAGCGGCGAACAGCATGAGCAGCAGTACCGGAATCGACCGGAAGAACTCGACCACCACTCCGGCAGGCACCCGGACCCACCGATGGTCGGACATTCGTGCGATACCCAGGGCCGCACCCAGCGGAAGGGCGATCACCATGGAGAGCCCTGCGGCCTTCATGGTGTTGGCGAGGCCGGGCAGCAGATACGTCGTCCAGGCCTGCGAGGTGGTGAACGGCTCCCACAGGGCCCACTTCAGCTGCCCCTTGTCGTCCATCGTCTGCCAGATCCACCACAGGAACAGGGCGAGCAGGGCGAAGAAGACGACAGTGAGGATCACGTTGCGCTGCTTGGCGCGGGGGCCCGGTGCGTCGTAGAGCACGGAGGTCATCGCTTCACCGCCAGTCGCTTGCTCAGCCGGCCGAGGGCGAGCCCGGTGGGGAGCGTGAGTACCACGAACCCGAAGGCGAAGACCGCGCCGATGAGCACCAACTGAGCCTCGTTCTCGATCATCGTCTTCATCAGACTCGCGGCCTCGGCCACGCCGATCGCGGCGGCCACAGTCGTGTTCTTGGTCAGCGCGATCAGTACGTTGGCCAGCGGGCCGATGACCGACCGGAAGGCCTGCGGCAACACGACGAGGCCCAGCACCTGGCTGAAACTCAGTCCGAGGGCGCGGGCCGCCTCGGCCTGGCCCGGGGGCACGGTGTTGATGCCGGAGCGCAGTGCCTCGCAGACGAAGGCCGCAGTGTAGGCGACGAGGCCGAGCACGGCCAGCCGGAAGCCCTGGAGCGGGAAGTTGTCGGATGCGCCCATCGTCACGCCGAAGATGTCGGCGAGGCCGAGTGAGGTGAAGACGATGATGACCGTCAACGGGATGTTGCGGACGATGTTCACGTAGGCGGTGCCGAATCCGCGCATGAGCGGGACCGGGCTGACCCGCATGGCGGCCAGCAGTGTGCCCCAGACCAGGGAGCCGAGGGCGGAGAAGACGGTGAGTTTCACCGTCATCCAGAACGCCCCGAGGACGTCGTAACCATCAAGAAAGTCGAACACGATCCCCGCGCTTCCGGGTGTGAGGCGTATGTGGCGTACGTGGTGTACGTGGCAGACGCAGCGCGCCGCCGCCCTGATCGCGGTGGGCGGCGGCGCACCTGCGCGACCCAGTGCTAGCTGACGATGTCGCCGATCTTCGGCGCCGGCTCGTTCTTGTAGCCGGCCGGACCGAAGTTGTTCTTGACCGCGGTTTCCCAGGCGCCGTCGCTGACCATCTTCTCCAGCGCGGTGTTGATCTTGGTCACGGTCGCGGTGTCGCCCTTCTTGACGCCGATGCCGTAGTTCTCGTTGCTCAGCTTGAGGCCCGCCAGCTTGAACTGACCCTTGTACTTGTCCTGGGCGGCGAAGCCCGCGAGGATCGAGTCGTCCGTGGTCACCGCGTCGACGGCACCGCTCTGCAGGGCGGCGATGCACTCCGAGTAGCCCGAGTTCTCACGCAGGTTGGCCTTCGGGGCGATGGTGTCCTTGATGTTCTGCGCCGAGGTGGAGCCGGTCACGGAGCAGAGGTTCTTGCCGTTGAGGTCCGTGCCCTTGGCGATCTTGGAGTCCGTCTTGACGAGCAGGTCCTGGTGGGCGAGCAGGTACGGGCCGGCGAAGTCGACCTTCGCCTTGCGCTTGTCGTTGATCGAGTACGAGGCCGCGATGAACTTCACGTCGCCACGGGCGAGCGCGGTCTCACGGTCGGCGCTCTTGGTCTCGACCCACTCGATCTTGTCGGGCGCGTAGCCGAGCTGCTTGGCCACGTACGTCGCCACGTCCACGTCGAAGCCCGAGAAGGAGCCGTCGGGCTCCTTCAGGCCGATGCCGGGCTGGTCGAACTTGATGCCGACCTTGATCTTGTCGCCGCCGCCGGAGCCGCCATCGCTCTTGTCGTCGTCGCCTCCACAAGCCGTCGCCGTGAGGGCGAGGACAAGAGCTGCTGCGGTCGCGGCGGTGACCTTGCGAAGCTTCATGGTGAACATCCTTTGAGTGATGAGGTGAATGCGGGCTGTCACGATCGGGTGCCGCAGTTCGTCCGCGGTCCGGAGACCGCCGATGAGGCGGATTCCTTCAGCGCTACGGGCGGCGGGGGAAGGGCCGGCTGCGGGAAGTGCCGTGGGATCAGTGATGCAGGATCTTGGACAGGAAGTCCTTCGCGCGGTCGCTGCGCGGGTTGCTGAAGAACTGGTCCGGCACAGCCTCTTCGACGATGCGGCCGTCGGCCATGAACACCACTCGGTTGGCGGCCGAACGGGCGAACCCCATTTCGTGGGTGACGACGATCATGGTCATGCCCTCGCGGGCGAGCTGCTGCATGACCTCCAGGACCTCGTTGATCATCTCCGGGTCGAGCGCCGACGTCGGCTCGTCGAAGAGCATGACCTTCGGGTCCATGGCCAGGGCTCGCGCGATGGCGACACGCTGCTGCTGGCCACCGGACAGCTGAGCGGGGTACTTGTCCGCCTGCGTGGCCACACCCACCCGGTCGAGCAGGGCGCGGGCCTTGTCCTCGGCCGCCTTCTTGTCGGCCTTGCGGACCTTGATCTGGGCCAGCATCACGTTCTCGAGCACCGTCTTGTGCGCGAAGAGATTGAAGGACTGGAAGACCATGCCGACGTCGGCCCGCAGCCGGGCCAGCGCCTTGCCCTCCTGGGGGAGCGGCTTGCCGTCGATCGAGATGTCTCCCGAATCGATGGTCTCCAGACGGTTGATGGCGCGGCACAGAGTGGACTTACCGGACCCGGAGGGTCCGATGACCACGACCACCTCGCCGCGGGCGATGGTCAGGTCGATGTCCTGGAGAACATGCAACGCGCCAAAGTGCTTGTTGACGCTCTTCAGGACGACCAGGTCGCCGGTCACGGGCACGTCGTCCTTGGCCACCGATACTTCGGTCATCGCTTACTGGCTCCGTCCACCTCGGTTTCGGAGGACAGTAGTGACCGCGCGAGAGCAGCGTCAGCACATCTGAGGGGAACTTGAGGATAACGATCTGATGTCAGGTCAACACGCTTTGTGGCACCCCCTGAAAGAGGTGTACCGGCTGGATAACAGAGCGGTCCGAGGCCGGAACCATGCACGCGCGCGTGCATGTCCCCATGGTGTACTCCGCTGGAGCACCGCATGTGGTGTACAAGTCGAAACGGTACGGCCGACGAAGCGAAGCCGATGAGCCGATGAACCGAAAGGGGTCGCGATGAGACTGCTCCTCGTCGAGGACGACAACCATGTCGCCGCCGCGCTCTCCGCGGTCCTGGCGCGCCACGGCTTCGCCGTCACCCACGCCCGCAGCGGCGAGGAGGCCCTGCAGGCGCTCGTCCCGGAAGGCAACGGCTTCGGCGTGGTGCTGCTCGACCTGGGCCTGCCCGACCAGGACGGGTACGAGGTCTGCGGCAAGATCCGCAAACGCACCAACACCCCCGTGATCATGGTCACCGCGCGCTCCGACATCCGCTCCCGTATCCACGGCCTCAACCTCGGCGCCGACGACTATGTGGTGAAGCCGTACGACACCGGGGAGCTGCTCGCCCGGATCCATGCCGTCAGCCGGCGCAACATCCATGAGGACACCGCCGACGCGGCCGAGAACGCGCTGCTCCTGGGCTCCCTGCGGATCGAACTGTCCACCCGGCAGGTTCTCGTGGACGGTTCGGTCGTCCAGCTGACCCGCAAGGAGTTCGATCTGCTCGCCCTCCTCGCGCAGCGTCCCGGAGTGGTGTTCCGCCGTGAACAGATCATCAGCGAGGTCTGGCGCACCAGCTGGGAGGGGACCGGTCGCACCCTGGAGGTGCATGTCGCGTCCCTGCGCGCCAAGTTGCGGATGCCGGCGCTGATCGAGACCGTCCGCGGCGTGGGCTACCGGCTCGTCGCCCCGACGCGGTAGCGGAACAGGTCACGGGTGCGCACACGTCTTCTCCCCCTGCTCATCGTCCTGATGGCGGCCGTCCTGCTCGCGCTGGGCATCCCGCTCGCCATCAGCGTGGCCGGCGCGCAGCAGCAGACGGTCGTCGTCGACCGGATCGACGACACGGCACGCTTCGCGGCGCTCGCCCAGTTCGTCACCGACAAGCCCACCGGGTCCCGCGTCAAGGACGCGGCCACCGACGAGCGCGGCGAGACCCTGCAACGCGAACTCGAGAGCTACTACGACGTCTACGGCATCAGGGCCGGCGTCTTCTACCGCAACGACGCTCCCATGGCCAACGCGCCCGCCGACTGGTATCTGCCGGAAACGGGCGAGGTGCGTGACGCGTTCGCCGAAGCGCTCCTCTCGCGCCGCAGCCACGATCCGCAGCAGGTCTGGCCCTGGCAGCGGCACCGGCTGGTCGTCGCGTCGCCGGTCATCCGGGACGGCGACGTCGTGGCCGTCGTGGTCACCGACTCGCCCACCGGACAGATGCGTTCGCGGACGCTCCACGGCTGGCTCGTCGTCGGTGCCGGTGAGATCGCCGCGATGCTGCTCGCCGTAGGAGCCGCGCTGCGCCTCACCGGGTGGGTGCTCAAACCCGTACGTGTGCTCGACGCCACCACGCACCACATCGCGACCGGCAGCCTGAAGTCCCGGGTCGCGGTGGCCGGCGGTCCGCCGGAACTCAGACGGCTGGCCCGGTCGTTCAACGAGATGGCGGACAACGTCGAGGACGTGCTGGAGCAGCAGCGTGCCTTCGTCGCCGACGCCTCGCACCAGTTGCGCAACCCGCTCTCGGCGCTGCTGCTGCGCATCGAACTGCTCGCACTCGAACTGCCGGAGGGAAACGAGGAGATCGCCTCGGTCCAGACCGAGGGCAAGCGCCTGGCCGAGGTCCTGGACGACCTTCTCGACCTGGCGCTGGCCGAGCACGCCGAGGCGGACCTCGTACTCACCGACATCGGCGCGCTGACGGCCGAACGCGTCGCGGCCTGGACCCCGCTCGCCGAGGCCAAGGGCGTACGCCTGCTCGGCGACTGCCCGGCCACCACCGCGTGGGCCGACCCGGTCACGCTGTCCAGCGCCCTGGACGCGGTGATCGACAACGCGGTGAAGTTCACGCCCGAGGACGAGTGCGTACAGGTGTCGGTGGCGTCGAACGGGGAGACTTCGACGATGGTGGTCACCGACGGCGGCCCGGGTCTCACCGACGACGAACTCGCCCGTATCGGCGACCGCTTCTGGCGCAGTGGCCGGCACCAGAACGTGAAGGGCTCGGGGCTCGGCCTCTCCATCTGCCGGGTCCTGCTGGCGGCGGGCGGCGGCACGATCTCGTACGACCATCACGAGCCGCACGGCCTGAAGGTGACGGTGCGGGTGCCGAGGTCGGGCCCGACGTCCTGAGGGGCCCGCGGCACGGCAGGCCTACGGTTTGACCGAGCGGTAGTAGCGCCGGGCGCCCTCGTGCAGGGCCAGCGGGTCGGTGTAGATGGCGGTCCGCAGGTCCACGAGCTGTGCCGAGTGGACGTGGGCGCCGATGCGGTCCCGGCTGTTGATCACCGACCGGGTCAGCCACTCGGTGAGCCTCGGGTCCACGTCCTCGCGGGTCATGAGCAGGTTGGACACCGCGAGGGTCGCCACGGTCGAGCCGTCCTGGACGGACGGATAGGCCGACTCGGGCATGTTGGTGGCCCGGTAGTAGCGGGACGCTCCGCCCTGTTCGTGCAGCCTGGTGACCAGGTCCGCGTCGATCGGGACGAAGCGGAAGGGGAAGCTCTTCGCCAGCTGCACCAGACCGTTCGTGGGCAGCCCGCCCGACCAGAAGAAGGCGTCGATCTGGCCCCGCTGGAGCCGCCCGGGGCCGGTGCTGATCCCGTCGGCGAAGGGAGTGATGTCCTTGGCGGGGTCGAGGCCGGCCGCGACGAGAATCTTGTCGGCGATCAGCCGTACGCCCGAGCTCTCCGGCCCTATGGAGACCCGCTTGCCCCGCAGATCTCCCAAGGTGTTGATCTTCGAATCACGTGGAACGACGAGTTGCATGTAGTCGTCGTACAACCGTGCGACCCCACGCAGTCCGTCGGCCCCGGGCAGCCGTCGCAGTTTGTACGTCTCCACGGCGTCGGCCGCCGCGATGGTGAAGTCCGCCTTGCCCGTGGCCACCCGTCTGACGTTCTCCTGGGACCCCTGGCTGGTCATCATCCGTACGTCCAGGTTCGGCATGTCCTTCGCGAAGGACGCACGGAGCCCCGATCCGTACTGCTGGTAGACGCCGGCGGGTGTCCCGGTGCTGAACGTGATCGTCCCGCCCGGGGGAGCCTCGTCCAGCGGCAGCAGCCACCACAGCAGCAGCCCGAAGGCCACGAAACCCGCGGCCGAGCCCATGAGGGCGTGTCGCCTGCGGATCCGGAGCACCTTGAACATGGGCGAGATCCTGCCAGTACGGGAGCGGTACTGGCCAGGAAAAAGAAGGGAAGGGACGTCTGCGGTACGACGATGGCTTCCGCCCCGTGAGCCGTCGCGAGATCGCTAGAGTCACCGCATGCGCCCCGGTACCTCTGCTTCCACCACTCCCGCCGCCACTCCCTCCGCTGCCGCCTCGCCCGCCGACCTCGTCCGGGAATTCCACCTCGCCTTCGGCCTCGACACCCGCAGTACGCCTGCCGAGGTCTCCCCGCAGCTCGCGGCGCACCGGGGTGAGCTGCTCGCGGAAGAGGCCGCGGAGGTCGCCGAGGTCTCGGTCACCGGCCCGCTGGACCGGCTGGCGCACGAGCTGGCCGACGTCGTGTACGTGGCGTACGGCACGGCCCTGGTCCACGGCATCGACCTCGACGCGGTGATCGCGGAGATCCACCGGGCCAACATGACCAAGCTGGGCCCCGACGGCCTGGTCGCCCGCAGGGCCGACGGCAAGGTGCTCAAGGGCGACCACTACCGGGCCCCGGACATCGGAGCAGTCCTGCGGCGCCAGGGCTGGACGGAGGGCGAGCGGTAACCCGTACGAGCCTGCTTCACGCACCGCCTACCCTTGTCGCATGAGCAGCAGTGACCGGATCCAGGCCGTGGACGTCAAGACGTACGAAGTGCGCACCTATGGGTGCCAGATGAACGTTCACGATTCCGAGCGATTGTCCGGACTGCTCGAAAACGCCGGTTATGTGCGTGCGCCCAAGGATGCGGACGGCGACGCGGACGTCGTCGTCTTCAACACCTGCGCGGTGCGCGAGAACGCCGACAACAAGCTGTACGGCAACCTCGGCCGGCTCGCGCCGATGAAGACGAAGCGTCCCGGGATGCAGATCGCCGTGGGCGGCTGTCTCGCGCAGAAGGACCGCGACACCATCGTGAAGCGGGCGCCCTGGGTGGACGTCGTCTTCGGTACGCACAACATCGGCAAGCTGCCCGTCCTGCTCGAACGCGCGCGCGTGCAGGAGGAGGCGCAGGTCGAGATCGCCGAGTCGCTGGAGGCGTTCCCGTCGACGCTGCCGACGCGGCGCGAGAGCGCGTACGCGGCCTGGGTGTCGATCTCCGTCGGCTGCAACAACACCTGCACCTTCTGCATCGTCCCGGCCCTGCGCGGCAAGGAGAAGGACCGCCGTACCGGCGACATCCTCGCCGAGATCGAGGCCCTGGTCGGCGAGGGCGTCTCCGAGATCACCCTGCTCGGCCAGAACGTCAACGCGTACGGCTCCGACATCGGTGACCGCGAGGCCTTCAGCAAGCTGCTGCGGGCCTGCGGGAAGATCGACGGCCTGGAGCGCGTCCGCTTCACCTCGCCGCACCCGCGCGACTTCACCGACGACGTGATCTCGGCCATGGCCGAGACCCCGAACGTGATGCCGCAGCTCCATATGCCCATGCAGTCCGGCTCGGACACGATCCTGAAGGCGATGCGCCGGTCGTACCGTCAGGACCGCTACCTCGGGATCATCGAGAAGGTGCGGGCGGCCATCCCGCACGCGGCGATCACCTCCGACATCATCGTGGGCTTCCCCGGCGAGACCGAGGAGGACTTCGAGCAGACGATGCACGCGGTGCGCGAGGCGAGGTTCGCACAGGCATTCACCTTCCAGTACTCCAAGCGGCCGGGCACGCCTGCCGCCACCATGGACGACCAGATCCCCAAGGAGGTCGTCCAGGAGCGTTACCTGCGTCTCGCGGCCCTCCAGGAGGAGATCTCCTGGGACGAGAACAAGAAGCAGATCGGCCGCACCCTGGAGCTGATGGTCGCCGAGGGCGAGGGCCGCAAGGACGGCGCCACCCAGCGGCTCTCCGGCCGCGCCCCCGACAACCGCCTGGTCCACTTCACCAAGCCCGACACCGTGGTGCGCCCGGGGGACGTGGTGACGGTGGAGATCACCTATGCCGCCCCGCACCACCTGCTGGCCGAGGGCGCCGTCCTGAACGTGCGTCCCACGCGCGCGGGTGACGCCTGGGAGAAGCGCAACACCGCGGAGGCCGCGAAGCCGGCGGGCGTCATGCTCGGTCTGCCGGGGATCGGGGCTCCGGCCCCGCTGCCGGTGGCCGCCGGAAGCGGCTGCGGCTGCGACTGACGTCCTGGCACAATACGGACGGGGAAGGAGCACCAGATGTTGCCGTACAGCGTCGCGTTCACCGAACAGGCCGCCAAGGTACGCGACAGCCTGACCGCCGACAGGCGCGACCTGCTGGAGCGGGGCCTGGCCATACTGTCGACCGACCCACGGCACAAGTTCTCCCATTCCGTCCTCGGCGACGAGTCCACGCGCGGACTCGCCCTGTCGCGCAATCTCTTCATCGAGTACGTGATCACTGAGGGCAAACTCGTGGTTCTGGTGCTGACAGTGATCGACCTGACCGACGTGCTCTTCGAGGACTGACACCGGGCCGCACTCCGGGGTTACGCTGCCGATCATGCTTGTCGCCGCCGCCGTCTGCCCCTGTCCGCCGCTCCTCGTGCCCGACGTGGCCGCGGGCGCCGCCCCCGAGCTTGACGCCGCCCGCACCGCCTGTACGGACGCGCTGGGCATTCTCGCGGCCTCCCGCCCCGACCGCCTGCTGGTCGTCGGCCCCGCCGAACAGGGTGGACGTGGACCGCACCCGGCGGGCACGCGGGGTTCGTTCCGCGGCTTCGGGGTGGACCTCGACGTGACGCTGGGCGCCGGGACCGCAGATGCGGCAGCGGAGGAACGGGAGCTGCCCCCGGCACTCGCCGTCGCGGCGTGGCTGCTGGAGCGGATCGGCTGGTCGGAGGCGCCAGTGGAGGGGCTGGGCGTGGGAGAGCCCCTGGCGGCCGAGCGGTGCGTGGAGGTCGGCAGGGGGATCGGCGGCCAGTCGCAGAGGGTGGCCCTGCTCGTAATGGGCGACGCCAGCGCGTGCCGCACGCTCAAGTCCCCGGGGTACCTGGACGAGCGGGCCGAGGGGTTCGACGCGGAGGTCGCGAGGGCGTTGGCAGCGGCGGACGTGCCGGCGCTCAAGGCGCTGGACGCGGAACTGGCGTACGAGCTGAAGGCTTCGGGCCGGGCGCCCTGGCAGGTTCTCGCGGGCGCGGCCGAGAGCACCGGCCTCGCGGGCACGCTGCTGTACGAGGACGCGCCGTACGGCGTCGGCTACGTGGTCGCGGCCTGGTCGTAGCGGCGTCGGCCTGGCGCGCGGTCGGCGGTGTCGCCATGACACGGCGGACGGCCGGGAGCCTGGCGCCCCGCGGCCGTCCGCCGACGTGTCGTGCTGTCGTGCGTGCCGGTCAGGAAGCCGGCGGCGGTGCGTCCGGCGGCGGCGTGAAGGTGTCGTCCGGAGTGCCGCCGTCCTTGTGGGCGAGTCGGTCCACGGCGCCCTTGGCCTTGCCGGTGCCCGTATGGATCTTGTCGCTGTACTTGCCCTTGGTCTTCTCGTCGACCACCTTCGCGGCCTTGTCGAGACCTCGCTCGATCTGGCCCTCGTGCTGGTGCGCGAAGTCCGCGACCTTCTCCTTGGCCGGGGCGAGCTTTGCCTTCAGATTGTCCAGCAGACCCATGGTTCGCCTTCCCTCGCGGGCAGTTACTTGCGGGCGCCCTCACCGACCTCGCTGTCGGCGGCCTCTTCGGCGGACTGCTGCTTGGGAATCTCGACGCCCTCGGTGGCGGCCACGGCCACGGCTTCCGTCTTCTCCGCCGTGATCTCCGTCTCGGCACCGCTGTCGGCCTCGTGCGACCCCTTCGCCGCTTCCGTCTCCTCCGTCGCCGGTTCGTCCGTCACGACGACGGACTGCTCGTCGGCGGTCGACGCCTCCTCCGTGGTCTTCGACCGTCCGAGAAGCCGTGCAAAAACGCCCATATCCACTCCATACGTTACTCGTGCGGGCGAAATCCCGCGTAGCCCGGTGCGTCCGTTTGCGTCGCCCCCGTCACCGCCTCTCGAATCCGGCGGCGCGAACCTCGCATCTGGCAACGACCCCGGACCCCCGCCGTCACGTCGCTCGTTCGAGGAGAGGTCCGGGGTTTGCGAGACTGTGGCGGTGAGCAGCGCAGCCCCCACCCCACGAGTCATCGCCGTCGTCGGCCCCACCGCGGCCGGAAAGTCCGATCTGGGCGTCTTTCTCGCTCAGCGTCTCGGCGGTGAGGTCGTCAACGCGGACTCGATGCAGCTCTACCGAGGGATGGACATCGGAACCGCCAAGTTGACGCCCGAGGAGCGTGGCGGTGTACCGCACCACCTGTTGGACATCTGGGACGTGACCGTCGCGGCGAGCGTCGCCGAATACCAGCGCCTCGCCCGCGAGCGGATCGACGCGCTGCTCGCCGAGGGGCGCTGGCCGGTCCTGGTCGGCGGCTCCGGCCTGTACGTCCGTGGCGCCGTCGACAAGATGGAGTTCCCCGGCACCGACCCCGAGGTCAGGGCCCGGCTGGAGGAGGAGCTCACCCTGCGCGGCTCCGGTGCCCTGCACGCCCGGCTGGCCGCCGCCGACCCCGAGGCCGCGCAGGCGATC
Source organism: Streptomyces sp. AK08-02 (assembly GCF_033795085.1). NCBI lineage: Bacteria > Bacillati > Actinomycetota > Actinomycetes > Kitasatosporales > Streptomycetaceae > Streptomyces > Streptomyces sp. AK08-02. Next base: position 218,297 of record NZ_JARAZV010000019.1, on the reverse strand, counting down.
CTGCCCAGCAACGGCCGCCGTATCGTCCGGGCGCTGGAGGTCATCGAGATCACTGGCAAGCCGTTCACCGCCAACCTTCCGGGCCACGACTCCGTGTACGACACCGTGCAGATCGGCGTCGACGTGTCCCGCCCCGAGCTGGACGAGCGCATCGCCCGCCGGGTCGACCGGATGTGGGCGGCGGGGCTCGTGGAGGAGGTGCGCGCGCTGGAGGCGCACGGCCTGCGCGAGGGGCTCACGGCATCGCGTGCGCTGGGCTACCAGCAGGTGCTCGCGGCGCTCGCCGGGGAGTGCGGCGAGGACGATGCGCGAGCCGAGACCGTGCGCGCCACCAAGCGCTTCGCGCGCCGTCAGGATTCGTGGTTCAGGCGCGATCCGCGGGTGCACTGGTTGAGTGGGGCTGCGGCGGATCTCACAGAACTTCCGCACCTCGCACTGGCGTTGCTCGAACGACCGGTCACAGCCTGATCACGTCATGGCATCGGGACGCTCAGGCCGTCATCCAGGCCTCCGGCGCCGTGCCATCATCGAGCTTCGATCGACCAAGTGGAGTCCGAGTTGGGAGGGCGCGTGGCGATGGAGGCCGGCCCTCGCGACACCGCACAAGGCGCGGGACACGTCACCGGTGACGGTGGCGAAGCGGAACAGGGCGAGGACCGTCTGAGCCCGGACGGGCCCGACGAGACCCAGGGCGGCGTGACCGCCGACGGACCCGAACCGGACGAGATGTTCCTCGGGCCCGAGGTCGAGGTCGAACTGCGACCGCAGCGCCGCCTGCGTATCTGGCAGCTCGCCCCGATCGTGGTCCTGGCGGCGCTCGGTTCCCTGATGTTCGCCTTCCCGCTGGCATTCGACTTCGGCGACAGCGGAGCCGTGATCGCCATGCTGGGGCTGCTCATCTGCTCCTGCGCCGCGGGCTGGGGAATGATGGCCGCGCGCCGCGTCGGCTACACGGCTCCGGGGCTCGGTGAGGACCACAGGCGGGACTGGCGGGTCGTGTCGGCGTACGTCGTGACGGTGGTCGTGGTCATCGGGCTCGCCGTATGGCGGGTCGCGCGGCTGCGCTGAGCCCTGCCGGCACGCCGACGTGCTGGAAGTGCCAACCCGTACGATCGGGGAATGAGCACGCGGATCGCCTTCCTCAAGGGCCACGGGACCGAGAACGACTTCGTGATCGTCCCCGACCCAGAGAACGTCATCGACCTCACTCCGGCCGCCGTCGCCGCCCTGTGCGACCGGCGTGCGGGCATCGGGGGTGACGGACTGCTGCACGTCGTGCGGTCCGCCGCGCACCCCGAGGCGAAGGGCATGGCGGCCGAGGCGGAGTGGTTCATGGACTACCGCAACGGCGACGGCTCCGTGGCGGAGATGTGCGGCAACGGGGTGCGGGTCTTCGCCCGCTACCTCCAGCGGGCCGGACAGGTGACCGAGGGGGACCTCAAGGTCGCCACGCGCGGGGGCGTGAAGAGCGTGCACCTCGCTAAGGAGGGTGACGTCACCGTCGGTATGGGCAAGGCACTCCTCCCCGAAGGGGAGGTGGTGGTGCGGGTGGGCGAGCGCACCTGGCCCGCGCGGAACGTGAACATGGGCAACCCGCACGCGATCGCCTTCGTGGCCGACCTCGCGCACGCGGGCGACCTGTTCACCGCACCGCCGGTCAGCCCGGCCTCGGTGTATCCGGACGGCGTCAACGTCGAGTTCGTGGTCGACCGGGGCCCTCGGCATGTCGCGCTGCGCGTGCACGAGCGCGGGGCCGGCGAGACCCGCTCGTGCGGTACGGGCGCGTGTGCCGTCGCCGTGGCCACCGCCCGGCGCGACGGCGCCGACCCTGCCGCGACCGGAACCCCGGTCACGTACACCGTCGATGTGCCCGGTGGACGCCTCGTCATCACCGAGCGGGCCGACGGTGAGATCGAGATGACCGGGCCCGCGGTGATCGTCGCCGAGGGCGAGATCGATGCGGAGTGGCTGGAAACCGCGGGGATCTGACGTGGTCGATGGCTGGATATCGGAGCCCAGGGGGATCCTGGGCCGTGGAAACGCAGCCCCTGAAACCTGTCCAAGCTCGAAGGCAGGGTGAATCGCGATCCATTCGGCTTGAAAACATAGCCTCCTGAATTGTCGCTCGAATGGGTGATCCGTTTCACGCTCGACGAGAGGTGGTCAGTCGCGCGTGGTGGGCTCGGTAGCATCAAGCACCGGCCCGGACGGGGGAACAACGTCATCCCCTGAGCCGCCGTCCGCCATGGGGCATCCCGTCCGCCGGTCCAGGTAGCCGGAGGTGCCCATGAGTGCGGAGGCCACGAATCCCGCGAGCCCAGGTGCTGTGACGTCCTCGCCCAAGCTCGCGGCCTCGCTGGAACAGGACGGGCCCCCGTCGCCCCGGCGACGGACCCGCCCCCGGATCGACCTGCGCCGACTGGGCAGAGCGGCGTTCCTCGGCTCCGCGACCCGCGACCGGCTGCCCGACGCCATCGGCCACGTCGTCGAGGCGCACCGTGCCCACCACCCCGACGCCGACCTGGAACCGCTGCGCCGGGCCTACGTCCTGGCCGAGTCCTCGCACCGCGGCCAGATGCGCAAGAGCGGCGAGCCGTACATCACGCACCCGCTCGCCGTGACCCTGATCCTCGCCGAACTCGGCGCGGAGACCACGACCCTGACGGCGTCTCTGCTCCACGACACCGTCGAGGACACGGACGTGACGCTGGATCAGGTCGGTGAGGAGTTCGGCGCCGAGGTCCGCTACATCGTCGACGGCGTCACCAAGCTGGAGAAGGTCGACTACGGCACCGCCGCCGAGCCCGAGACCTTCCGCAAGATGCTCGTCGCCACCGGGAACGACGTCCGAGTGATGTCGATCAAACTCGCCGACCGCCTGCACAACATGCGCACCCTGGGCGTGATGCGCCCCGAGAAGCAGGAACGCATCGCCAAGGTGACCCGGGACGTGCTCATCCCGCTCGCCGAACGCCTCGGTGTCCAGGCGCTCAAGACCGAACTGGAAGACCTGGTCTTCGCGATCCTGCACCCCGAGGAGTACCAGCACACCCGGGAGCTGATCGTCGACAACGCGTCCCGCGCGGACGACCCGCTCGCGGAGATCGCCGAAGAGGTGCGCGCGGTACTGCGCGACTCGGGGATCCAGGCCGAAGTCCTCATCCGGCCCCGGCACTTCGTGTCCCTGCACCGCGCGTCACGCAAACGCGGCCGACTGCGCGGCACCGACTTCGGCCGGGTCCTGGTACTCGTCAACGAGGACGCCGACTGCTACGGCGTACTGGGTGAGCTTCACACCTGTATGACGCCCGTCGTCTCGGAGTTCAAGGACTTCATCGCCGTCCCCAAGTTCAACCTGTACCAGTCGCTGCACACCGCCGTCGCCCGTGCGGACGGCCAGGTCGCCGAAGTACTCATCCGTACCCACCAGATGCACAAGGCCGCCGAGGCCGGCGTCATCGCGCTCGGCAATCCCTACGCTCCTCCTTCGGAGGAGCAGTCCGGCGGCGACCGGGCGCGGACCGACCCCGACGGCGAGCGCATCGACCCGACCCGGCCCGGCTGGCTGTCCCGCCTCCTCGACTGGCAGGAGGCCGCGCCCGACCCCGACACCTTCTGGTCGACTCTGCGCGAGGACCTGGCCCAGGACCGCGAGATCACCGTCTTCCGGGCCGACGGGGGCTCGTTGGGGCTGCCCGAGGGCGCGAGTTGCGTGGACGCCGCGTACGCGCAGTACGGCGAGGACGCGCATGCCTGTATCGGTGCCCGGGTCAACGGCCGGCTGGCGACGCTGAGCACGGTTCTGCGGGACGGCGACACGGTCCAGCTCCTCATGGGGCAGGACCCGGCCTCCGAGCCCTCCAGGGAGTGGCTGGAGCACGCCCGCACGCCCGTCGCCAGGATCGCCATCCAGCGCTGGCTGGCCGCCCACCCGACGCACGACGATCCGGTGCACGGGCCCGAGTCCTCCGGCGACCCCGCCGAGGCAGATGCTGCCCGCGCGGCCGCCGACGCCCGCTCCGCCCAGGACGGCTCCGACGCGTCCCCGGCCGCCGCGACCGCCGTCGTCGACCAGCCCGGCGCGACCGTACGACTGGCGGGCTGCTGTACGCCCGTTCCGCCCGACGAGGTCACCGGCTTCGCCGTGCGCGGGGGAGTGGTGACCGTCCACCGGGTGGAGTGCTCCGGGGTGGCGCACATGAAGAGCACCGGGCGCGCTGAGGTCGGTGTGCACTGGGGTGACACCACCGAGGCCCGGGTCACCCTGGTCGCCGAGTCGTTCGGTCGGCCGCATCTGCTGGCCGACCTAACCGAAGCCATCGCCCTGGAGGGCGTCGCCATCGTCTCGGCGACCGTCGAACCCCCCAGCCAGCAGCGCGTACGCCACACCTACACGCTCCAACTCTCCGACGCCGCACACCTTCCGGCCCTCATGCGGGCCATGCGCAACGTGCCGGGTGTGTACGACGTGAGCCGGGCGCAGCATCACGTGGCGGTTCCCTGAGGTACCCGTTCGGGTGGGACCGGCGCGAGTCGCCGCCCTCCGGCGGGCGGGCGCTGGTAGCGATGGTGCATGCTGCTCAACCCCCGTACCCGGTTCACGTCGGCGCTGCTCGCCTCCGCCGTCTCCGTCTGCCTCGTCGCCGCGAGTGCGCCCGCGGCCCCCCTGGGCGTCGGCGACCGCCTCTTCCCGCACCTGGGCAATCCCGGGTACGACGTGGCGTCGTACGACCTCGCCTTCAGCTATCCGGGAACCAACAGCAAGCCACTGTCCGCCGTCACGACCATCGACGCCTGGACGACCACCCCGCTGGAACGGATCAACCTCGACTTCTCCCACGGCACGGTCGCCTCGGTCGAGGTCGACGGGGAGCCGGCGTCGTTCACCACCGCCGACGAGGACCTGGTGGTGACGCCCCGGGCGGCGCTGCCCGCCGGGAGCTGGACGCGGATCACCGTGCGGCACACCAGCGACCCCGTGTCGCCGGCCGGCCGGGACGGCGGCTGGGTACGCACGAACGACGGGCTCGCGATGGCCAACCAGGCCGATGTCGCCCACCTGGTGTTCCCGTGCAACGACCACCCTTCCGACAAGGCGATGTTCACCATCAGGGTCACCGCCCCGAACGGCTACACGGCCGTCGCCAATGGCCTGCCCACCGGCGTCGACCGGGTCGGTACGGCCACGACCTGGACATACCGCACCCAGCACCCCATGGCCACCGAGCTGGCCCAGGTGTCCATCGGCCGCTCCACCGTGGTGCACCGCGCCGGGCCGCACGGGTTGCCGGTCCGCGATGTGGTCCCCACCAAGGACCGCGCGCTGCTGGAGCCGTGGCTTAAGAAGACGCCCGCGCAGATCGAGTGGCTGGAGAGCAAGGTCGGCCGCTACCCGTTCGAGACGTACGGGCTGCTCGTCGCCGAGGCGTCGACCGGCTTCGAACTGGAGACACAGACACTCTCCCTCTTCGAGAAAGACCTGTTCACCGAGCCCGCCTACCCCGCCTGGTACGTCGACTCGATCATGGTGCACGAACTGTCCCACCAATGGTTCGGTGACAGCGTCAGCCCCCGCACCTGGTCCGACCTGTGGCTCAACGAAGGGCACGCCACCTGGTACGAGGCCCTCTACGCGGAGGAGAAGGCGGGCCGGAAGCTGGTGGACCGTATGAAGGCGGCGTACGGGGCCTCCGACCGCTGGCGGGCCGCAGGCGGACCACCGGCCGCCCCCAAGGCACCCAAGCCCGGCCAGAAGATCGGCATCTTCCGCCCGAACGTCTACGACGGGGCCGCCCTCGCCCTCTACGCCCTGCGCCAGGAGATCGGCGCCCCGGCGTTCGCGCGCGTGGAGGAGGCATGGGTGGGCCTCCACAGGGACGGTGTCGCCGGAACCGCCGATTTCGAGCGACTCGCCTCCGACATCGCCGGACGTGATCTGAGCACGTTCTTCCAGGCCTGGCTGTACGCGGAGAAGACGCCGCCGATGCCCGGGCACCCCGACTGGAAGTCCGTCGCGCCCACGGCATAGAGCCGCGAAATAACACCGTGACGAGACGGGGCGTGCCGTGCGACCATCTTCAGGTCGGCGGCCCTGCCCCCGGCTCCACAGCACGGGTTCCGGGAATCTCCCGGGACGCTCGTGCGTTGTGACAGGTGACGGGGCTCGCTCCGTCACCGCACCCGAGACCCCATCGACGTAAGGACCCAATGACCTCCTCTTCTTCCCCTTCCCAGGACACTGAGCGCTTCGCGCACGCCTACCCCGAAGGTCTTCGGGCCGATGCCCTGATGGAAGAGGACGTCGCCTGGAGCCACGAGATCGACGGAGAGCGGGACGGCGACCAGTTCGACCGCTCCGAGCGCGCGGCCCTGCGCCGCGTGGCCGGCCTCTCCACCGAGCTCGAGGACGTCACCGAGGTCGAGTACCGCCAGCTCCGCCTGGAGCGGGTCGTGCTCGTCGGCGTGTGGACCACGGGGACCGTCCGGGACGCGGACAACTCGCTCGCCGAGCTCGCCGCCCTCGCGGAGACCGCGGGCGCGCTCGTGCTCGACGGTGTCGTCCAGCGCCGCGACAAGCCCGACGCGGCGACCTACATCGGCTCCGGCAAGGCCAACGAGCTGCGGGACATCGTCATCGAGACGGGCGCGGACACCGTCATCTGCGACGGAGAGCTCAGCCCGGGCCAGCTCATCCACCTCGAAGACGTCGTCAAGGTCAAGGTCATCGACCGTACGGCCCTGATCCTCGACATCTTCGCCCAGCACGCCAAGTCCCGGGAGGGCAAGGCGCAGGTCGCGCTCGCGCAGATGCAGTACATGCTGCCGAGGCTCCGCGGCTGGGGCCAGTCGCTGTCCCGTCAGATGGGCGGCGGCAAGGGCGGCGGGCTCGCCACCCGTGGTCCCGGTGAGACCAAGATCGAGACGGACCGGCGCCGGATCCGCGAGAAGATGGCGAAGATGCGCCGGGAGATCGCGGACATGAAGACCGGCCGCGAGATCAAGCGCCAGGAGCGCCGCCGCAACAAGGTGCCCTCGGTCGCCATCGCCGGTTACACCAATGCCGGTAAGTCCTCGCTGCTCAACCGCCTCACGGGGGCCGGAGTGCTGGTCGAGAACTCCCTGTTCGCGACCCTCGACCCGACCGTGCGCCGGGCCGAGACCCCCAGCGGGCGGCTGCACACGCTGACCGACACCGTCGGTTTCGTCCGGCACCTGCCGCACCACCTGGTCGAGGCGTTCCGCTCCACCATGGAGGAGGTCGGCGACGCCGACCTGATCCTGCACGTGGTCGACGGTTCACACCCGACGCCGGAGGAGCAGCTGGCCGCCGTACGCGAGGTCATCAGGGACGTCGGCGCCACCGGCGTACCCGAGATCGTCGTGATCAACAAGGCGGACGCGGCGGACCCGCTGACGCTGCAGCGACTGATGCGGATGGAGACGCGTTCCATCGCGGTGTCCGCCCGCACCGGTCAGGGCATCGACGAACTCCTCGCACTGATCGACAACGAGCTGCCCCGGCCCTCGGTCGAGATCGAGGCGCTCGTGCCGTACACCCACGGCAAGCTGGTCGCGCGCGCGCATTCCGAGGGCGAAGTTCTCTCCGAGGAGCACACGGGGGAGGGCACGTTGCTCAAGGCGCGGGTGCACGAGGAACTGGCGGCGGAACTGTCGCCGTATGTTCCGGTGGTGGCGTCGCTCTAGGCTCCGCCGGGCGGGTGCGTTGTCGTCCGCAGGCGCGTGGGGGTTGTTCGCACAGTTCCCCGCGCCCCTGAAATGGGCCCCCGATACCGAAGGTATCGGGGGCCCATTTCGTCACTGACCGGCGAACTTCTCGCTCACCTCGTCATACACGCCCTTCGCCACCTTGCCCAGCCTCGGGCCCGCCAGCCAGCCCGAACTCACCGGGCCGATCGAGGTGTTGGAGACCAGGGCCGGGTCGCCGTCCGCGCCCGTGGCGATCCAGCCGCCGCCGGAGGAGCCGCCGGTCATGGTGCAGCCGATGCGGTACATCGTCGGGTCGGCCCTGACGATCGACAGGCGGCCCGGCCTGTCCTGGCACTGGTACATCGTCTCGCCGTCGAACGGCGCCGCCGCCGGATAACCCGTCGCCGTGATGGTCCCCACCTGCGACACGGCGGGCGCGTCGAAGTCCACCGGGAGGGCCGAACCGACCGTCTCCTCCAGCGACTTGCCGTTGCTGCCCTTCTCCGGCGTCACATGGATGACCGCGAAGTCGTACGGTGCTCCGTCGCCGCCCGTCGAACCGCCCTGCGCGATCCACTGGTCCGAGGTCCGGGCCCAGTCGGCCCACCAGACGCCGTAGGGAGCGATCTGCGCGCGGGGGGCGTTCTCGACCTCGGCGCTCGACCGGCCCGCGTTGTTGTACGAAGGCACGAAGGCGAGGTTGCGGTACCAGCCGCCCTTCTTGCCGGCGTGCACACAGTGACCGGCCGTCCAGACGAGGTTCGACTTCCCGGGGTGAGCGGGGTCCTCCACCACGGTCGCCGAACAGACCATCGTGCCTTCGGGGGCGTCGAAGAACACCTTGCCCGCCTCGGGCACGTTGGCGTGGTAGGCGGGCGGCACCGCCTTGGCGTCCACCGCGGCCGGCGTCGGGTCGGTGACGCCCTGGTCGCCCGAGAGGTCGCCCGAGTCGACGCTCTTCTCCGGGTCGTCGGCGTCCCGCATCCGGTCCGTGTTCCACAGACCCTCGATGATGGGATTGACGTAGTCCTCGGCCTCGCGCAGCCAGTCGTCCTTGTCCCAGTTCTTCCAGGCGCCGTTCTTCCACTTGTCGATGTCGATCCCGTGCTCTTTGAGCTTGTCCCTGAGCCCGTCCGGGATCGTGATCTTTCCGGTCCCGGCACCGTCGTCGGCCGCGGAGGAAGAGGCCTCCCCGCCGGCGTCGGAGTTCCCGGAACCAGAGCCGCACGCGGTGGCGGTGAGCGCGAGCGCCAGAGCGAGGCCGACGGCGGCGGGCGCGGGGGAGGTTCCGCGGCGCCCGGCGTTCCCGTGGCGGGTGATGAATGGTGGACGTATGCGTCGCATGATCTGACTCCCCCTGGCGTGGTCCAACCGTGCGCCGTTCCCCGCACGGCATCACACACTATGCGGTCGCTGTGGGGGACATCCGAGAGAACGGCAACGGTTTCGCTACGGGCGGCCTGATCTGCGGATCGTCCGTCGGCCCGCCGGTGTGACGCCTTGGGGCGGCTGTTCCTGGAGTGCCGAGTCCGTCGTGCTGGGGCGAAGGCGCCGCCGCAGTAAGGATCTTGAGGTGACCCGTGACTCCTGGGGTGTGCCGGGTGTTGATAACGGGAGCGGTGTATCGCCGAGTTGGCGGTTGGCGGGGCGGCAGAGCAGTGGAACAGCGGGGAGTTGGGGCGTTGGAGTTGCGGGAGTCCATGGAGACGGGGGAGTACACGGGGGCGCGCGCGGCGCACGAGGGGATTCTGCGGCGCCAGTCGGCGCGTGAATCGGCGGCACGCACCTATGCGCGCGCCCTGCCGATCGTGCCCGTCCGGGCCCGCGGGCTGACGATCGAGGGCGCCGACGGCCGCCGCTACCTCGACTGTCTCTCGGGGGCGGGGACACTGGCCCTGGGCCACAACCACCCCGTCGTACTGGAGGCGATCCGCAAGGTCCTCGACTCGGGGGCGCCGTTGCACGTCCTCGACCTGGCGACGCCCGTCAAGGACGCCTTCACCACCGAACTGTTCCGTACCCTGCCGCCCGGACTCGCCGACCACGCGCGCGTGCAGTTCTGCGGACCGGCCGGGACGGACGCGGTGGAGGCCGCGTTCAAGCTCGTGCGCGCCGCGACCGGCCGTACCGGCATGCTCGCCTTCACCGGCGCCTATCACGGTATGACCGCCGGTTCGCTCGGCGCCTCCGGTCACGCGACCGACGTCCAGGTCGCCCGGCTGCCCTTCCCCCAGGACTACCGCTGCCCCTTCGGGATGGGCGGTGACCGGGGCGCCGAACTCTCCGCCCGCTGGACGGAGTCCCTCCTGGACGACACCAAGTCGGGCGTGCCGTTGCCCGCGGGCATGATCCTCGAACCCGTGCAGGGCGAGGGCGGGGTGATGCCGGCGCCGGACGCCTGGATGCGGCGTATGCGACGGATCACCGAGTCCCGCTCGATCCCGCTGATCGCGGACGAGATCCAGACCGGAGTCGGCCGAACCGGCAGGTTCTGGGCGGTGGAGCACAGCGGGGTCACCCCCGACGTGATGGTGCTGTCCAAGGCGATCGGCGGGAGCCTGCCGCTGGCCGTCGTGGTCTACCGCGACGACCTCGACGTCTGGGAACCCGGCGCCCACGCCGGCACGTTCCGCGGCAACCAACTCGCCATGGCGGCCGGCACGGCCACTCTTGCCTACGTACGCGAGCACGGCCTCGCCGAACGCGCGGCCGTCCTGGGCGCCCGTCTGCTCACCCGGCTCCGGCAGCTGGCAGCGGAGTTCCCGATCATCGGGGACGTACGCGGACGAGGGCTGATGATCGGGGTCGAACTGGTCGAGCCGGGGGCGGAAGGCGGGCAGGGGGCAGCCACGGACTCCGCCGACGGGTACCGGGACACCGACCCGGAGGTCTTCCCCGGGCCGGCCGACGGCGGGCCACGTCCCGCAGCGCCCGAACTGGCCGCCGCCGTACAGCGGGAGTGCCTGCGACGGGGCCTGATCGTCGAACTCGGCGGACGCCGGGCGAGCGTCGTTCGGCTGCTGCCGCCGCTGACCATCAGCGACGAACAGGCCGTCGCGGTACTCGACCGACTGTCCGACGCCGTGGCAGCGGTGTCTCGCGGTCACACCCACCTCGGCCGTCCCCGCGCCGGCCACTCCGAGCGAGCGGGCTAGCCGGCCCCAACGCCCGCCCGTACCACCCCTGGACTCCCACCACCCCGATTCGTCTCTCTCACCCCTCCCGCACGCGCACCCGGCAATATCCCGAGGACTGGTCTTGAACAGCACCCCCGTACCCGAAGGCCGTTCCCACACCGTCCCCGCGCGTGGTTCCGGGCCCGCGCGGGAGACGGTGCCCCGGCAGAAGGGAACAGCCGGCGGCGCCGAGTGGGCGCGCGATGCCACCGCCGACCTGCTGGAGCACCTGGACCCCCACACCGCGGCCCAGGCCGCCGCCACCGAGAACCTGCTGCGCTGCTGGGTACGTGAGAACGACCTCACCGCCCCCGAGGACGGCACCCTCCGCATCCCACTCCCCACCAGCGGCACCGCCCTGCTGGCTCCGGTCCACTACTGGTCCCCGACCGGCTGGCACCGCTTCGGCCTCCCCCACCTGGCCGACGCACCCGCAGGAGCACCGGCGGCGGACGCGGTCACCGTCGCGACCTTGCTCGCCAGAGAGGCGTACGACACCCCGCAGCCGGCCATGACCGGCGCCGACCCGGCGACCGAGGTACCCCCGGCCCACGCGGGCGGCACGTCGGCGGCCGTCGACGGCTCCGCCGAAGCCCCCGCCCCGGCGCCTCCCGGCTCCTCCGTCCTGCCCACCGACGCCGTCGACCTGGTCGCCCGGGTCGCCGACTCGGTCCGACGGACCGCCACCTTCATCAGCGACCGTCGCGCACAGCCCGCCGACGGCCCCGACCTCTTCCTCGCAGCCGAACAGGCACTGCTGCTCGGCCACCCGATGCATCCGACCCCGAAGAGCCGTGAAGGGCTCGCCGAGGCCGAAGCCCGGCTCTACTCACCCGAGTTGCGTGGCTCCTTCCCCCTGCACTGGCTGGCGGTGGCCCCCTCCGTCCTCGCCACGGACTCCGCCTGGACCGAGCGGGGCCGCCCCATCCGCGCCGAGCAGCTCACCGCACAGCTCATCGGCGCCGCACTGCCGCTGCCCGACGGCTACGCGGCTCTCCCGCTGCACCCCTGGCAGATCCGTGAGACCAGGCACCGCCCGCAGACCGCCGCCCTGTTCGAAGCCGGGCTGCTCCGCGACCTCTGCACCCACGGGTCCCCCTGGTACCCCACGTCCTCGGTGCGCACGGTCCACCGCTCAGGGGCCCCAGCGATGCTGAAGCTCTCGCTGGGGCTGCGCATCACCAACTCGCGGCGCGAGAACCTCCGCAAGGAACTCCACCGCGGCGTCGAGGTCCATCGGCTGCTGCGCGGCGGTCTGGCCAAGCAGTGGCAGTCCACCCACCCGGGCTTCGACATCGTCCGCGATCCGGCCTGGCTCGCCGTCGACGACCCGGACGGCCGCCCGGTCCCCGGCCTCGACGTGGTGATCCGGCACAACCCGTTCCACCCGGCGGACGACGTGTCCTGCATCGCCGGTCTCGTCTCGCCCAGGCCCCACGCCCACGCGGGCAGCACGGTCGGCCCGCTCCTGCGGTCCCGGCTGGCCGAGGTCGTCACACGTCTCGCCGGAAGAACGGGCCGCCCCCGCGGAGCCGTGGCCACCGAGTGGTTCCTGCGCTACCTGGAGCAGGTCGTCCGGCCCGTGCTCTGGCTGGACAGCGAGGCGGGCATCGCCCTGGAGGCCCACCAGCAGAACACCCTGCTCCTGCTGGACGGCGACGGCTGGCCCAGGGGAGGCCGCTACCGCGACAACCAGGGGTACTACTTCCGCGAGTCCCGGCGCGACGAACTCGACGCCCGACTGCCGGGCATCGGCGAACAGAGCGACACGTTCGTCTCCGACGAGGTCACCGACGAACGCTTCGCCTACTACCTCGGCATCAACAACGTACTGGGCCTCATCGGCGCGTTCGGCTCCCAGCGCCTCGCCGACGAACAACTGCTGCTCGCCGCCTTCCGACGCTTTCTCGGTGACGTCGCCTCCGGCCCCGCCCGACTGCGTACGACCCTGCCCGGCCGGCTGCTCGACTCACCCGTCCTGCGCTGCAAGGCCAACCTGCTCACCCGGCTCCACGGCCTCGACGAACTGGTGGGCCCGGTCGACACCCAGTCCGTCTACGTCACCATCGCCAACCCCCTTCGTCCCTGACCTTCCAGACACCAGTGACGACACCGACCCCCTTTCACCCCCGAGTTCACCCCTGAGGAACACCCCACACCCCATCTCCTGAGAGGAGCGTCCCGTGCCTTCCGCCGACGCGCGCATCGATGCCCGTACCGACCGCCGAACCGCCTCGACCACCGAGAGCGACAACGAGGACACGCTGGAGCTGCGTCTGCCCGCCGAGTTCCTCGCGCTGTACTCCGGCCCCGGCAACGCCGCTGACGCCGTCTCCCCGGCCGTCGACGACCTCCTCGACCGCATCGGGGAATGGGGGCCGACGAACACGCCCGCAGGTCCGTTCCGGCTCCTGCCTGTACGGATCGAGCGCGATCTCCCTCTTGTCGGGCGCTGGATAAACGACCCCACCGTCGCCACCTTCTGGGAACTCGCCGGCACCGAACGCGTGACCGAGGCCCATCTGCGGTCCCAGCTCGACGGTGACGGACGCAGCGTCCCCTGTCTCGGCGTGCTGGAGGGCACCCCGATGAGCTACTGGGAGATCTACCGCGCCGACCTCGACCCACTGGCCCGGCACTATCCCGCCCGTCCCCACGACACCGGAGTGCACCTCCTGCTCGGCGGTGTCGCCGACCGCGGGCGTGGACTGGGCGGCGTCCTGCTCAGAGCCGTCGCCGACCTCGTACTCGACAACCGTCCTCGCTGCGGGCGCGTCGTCGCGGAACCCGACCTGCGCAACACCCCCTCCGTCTCGGCCTTTCTGAGCGCCGGTTTCCGGTTCTCCGCCGAGGTCGACCTGCCCGCCAAGCGGGCCGCCCTCATGGTCCGGGACCGGGGCCTGCGCGATGCGCTGTAGACCCCCTGAGTCACGCCCTCTCCCACCGTGCGCTCCCGCCTTGATCACCCGATTGTCAGTGCCGCCCCGTAGGGTGGTCGCGCTATGACGAAGCCCTCACTCCCCGAACTCCTGCATGCTGCCGTCACCGCCGTCGGCGGTACGGAGCGCCCCGGCCAGGTGACCATGGCCGAAGCCGTCGCGGAGGCGATCGACGACGGTTCCCATCTGCTGGTCCAGGCAGGCACCGGCACCGGAAAGTCGCTCGGCTACCTCGTACCCGCGCTCGCGCACGGGGAGCGGGTCGTCGTCGCGACCGCCACCCTCGCGCTGCAGCGCCAGCTCGTGGAGCGCGACCTGCCCCGCACGGTCGACGCCCTGCACCCCGTACTGCGCCGCCGCCCCGAGTTCGCGATGCTCAAGGGCAGATCGAACTACCTGTGCCTGCACCGCCTCCACGAGGGGGTACCGCAGGACGAGGACGAGGGCCTCTTCGACCAGTTCGAGGCCGCGGCGCCCACCAGCAAGCTGGGCCAGGATCTGCTGCGCCTGCGGGAATGGTCCGACGAGACCGAGACCGGCGACCGTGACGGCCTCACCCCCGGCGTCTCCGACCGGGCCTGGGCGCAGGTCTCCGTCTCCTCCCGGGAGTGCCTGGGCGCCTCGAAGTGCGCGTACGGAGCCGAGTGCTTCGCCGAGATGGCCCGCGAGCGCGCCAAACTCGCCGAGGTGATCGTCACGAACCACGCCCTGCTGGCGATCGACGCCATCGAAGGCGCGCCCGTCCTCCCGCAGCACGAGGTGCTGATCGTCGACGAGGCGCACGAACTGGTCTCGCGGGTCACCGGAGTGGCCACCGGCGAACTCACGCCGGGCCAGGTCAACCGCGCCGTGCGCCGGGCGGCGAAGCTCGTCAACGAGAAGGCCGCCGACCAGCTCCAGACCGCGGCCGAGGGTTTCGAGCGGGTGATGGAACTGGCCCTGCCGGGCCGCCTGGAGGAGGTCCCGGAGGACCTCGGGTACGCGCTGATGGCATTGAGGGACGCCGCCCGGCAGGTGATCTCCGGCATCGGCGCGACCCGCGACAAGTCGGTCCAGGACGAGGACGCGGTCCGTAAACAGGCGCTGGCCTCGGTGGAAAGCGTCCACGACGTCGCGGAGCGGATCGCGAACGGCTCCGAGTGGGACGTCGTCTGGTACGAGCGGCACGACCGCTTCGGTGCCTCACTGCGGGTCGCCCCCATGTCGGTGTCGGGCCTCCTCAGAGAGAAGCTCTTCACGGACCGTTCGGTGGTCCTGACCTCGGCGACGCTCAAGCTCGGCGGCGACTTCAACGGTGTCGGGGCCTCGCTCGGCCTCGCCCCGGAGGGCACGGCGGGCGACGACCTCCCGCAGTGGAAGGGCGTCGACGTCGGTTCGCCCTTCGACTACCCGAAGCAGGGCATCCTGTACGTCGCCAAGCACCTGTCCCGCCCCGCGCGGGACGGCGACCGCGCCGACATGCTCGACGAGCTCACCGAGCTGATCCAGGCGGCGGGCGGGCGCACCCTCGGCCTGTTCTCCTCGATGCGGGCGGCGCAGCTGGCCGCCGAGGAACTGCGGTCACGCATCCCGGAGTTCCCGATCCTCCTGCAGGGTGAGGAGACGCTCGGCGAGCTGATCAAGAACTTCGCGGCTGATCCGCGGACCTGTCTGTTCGGCACACTGTCGCTCTGGCAGGGCGTCGACGTGCCGGGCGCCAGCTGCCAGTTGGTCGTCATGGACAAGATCCCGTTCCCTCGCCCGGACGACCCGCTGATGAGCGCCCGCCAGAAGGCCGTCGAGGACGCCGGGGGCAACGGCTTCATGGCCGTCGCCGCCACCCACGCGGCCCTGCTCATGGCCCAGGGCGCCGGCCGCCTCGTACGGGCGACGGGGGACCGCGGTGTGGTCGCCGTACTGGACCAGCGCCTCGCCACGGCCCGGTACGGGAGCTACCTGAAGGCGTCCCTGCCGGACTTCTGGTACACCACCGACCGCAACGTGGTCCGGCGCTCGCTGGCCGCGATCGACGCCGTGGCGCGGGGGACGGAGAGCACCGAGCCGGTCGCGGAAGAGGCCGAGCAGGCGGAGGAGGCGTAGACACCACTGTGCCGGCCACCGACTTCGGTCGGTGGCCGGCACAGTGACGCACCTGGATACCCGGACAACACAGGGCCCCGGAACCGGCGCAGGGGTTCCGGGGCCCGGTCAGGGGCGGGGTCTCGCACGACCCCGGCCGCCGGCCTCTCTCACAGGCGGCGGAGCACCGCCACCACCTTGCCGAGGATCGTCGCCTCGTCACCGGGGATCGGCTGGTACGCGGAGTTGTGCGGGAGGAGCCAGACATGGCCGTCCTCGCGCTTGAAGCGCTTGACGGTTGCTTCGCCGTCCAGCATCGCGGCCACGACATCGCCGTTCTCGGCGACCGGTTGGCGGCGCACGGTGACCCAGTCGCCGTCGCAGATCGCGGCCTCGATCATCGAGTCACCGACGACCTTCAGCACGAACAGCTCTCCGTCACCCACCAGTTGGCGGGGGAGAGGGAACACGTCCTCGACCGATTCCTCGGCGAGGATGGGACCGCCGGCGGCGATACGGCCCACAAGGGGGACGTACGACGCGGCGGGCTTGCCCGCGGTGTCCGTGGGCTGCACGGAAGCCCCTTGGTCGGAACCGCGTACTTCATAGGCGCGCGGGCG
Source organism: Streptomyces sp. AK08-02 (assembly GCF_033795085.1). Lineage (NCBI taxonomy): Bacteria > Bacillati > Actinomycetota > Actinomycetes > Kitasatosporales > Streptomycetaceae > Streptomyces > Streptomyces sp. AK08-02. The sequence goes on along the minus strand of NZ_JARAZV010000019.1, from coordinate 201,797 downwards.
ATGCGGATCGCGGCGCAGGAATCCCTTGCGCTCCAGAGCCATGAGCTGGTGTGCGACCGATGAGGTACTGGAGAGGCCGACTGCCTGCCCGATCTCGCGCATCGACGGCGGGTAACCGCGTCGTTGCACGGAGTCCCTGATGACCTCGATCACGCGCCGTTGCCGGTCTGTGAGGCCCGAGCTGTCCGCTCGGATTCCTGGAGGTCGTCCAGGGAGGGACCGCTTGGGCCCCTCGGGATTCGTGGCTTCGTTCATCGCATGCACCGGCTCGAGTCGGCTCTGGGAGCGGTCCTGGGCAGTGATGGTGGCACTGTCAGCGGTGGTGGTCACGTCGGCCCCTCTCGATGGTCTCCCGTGCAGTGCAACGGTAGTTGCTTTCGAAAGGTTGCGCCAAACACACGTTCGAGTGAAAAATTGCGGATGGCCTGCCGCGATCAGATGTTTGGGTGTATGGCTCACGTCGTGCCGGGCGGACAAAAGGGCTCCTTGTTGTACCCTTCACCGCCGGAGAGGCGACCTCGTGGGCCGGTGCTCAAGTCTGCCACCCGGATCCCCGTCAACCGGGAATCGCCCCCCGCCGCGCGCGGTTCTCACCGTATCTCCGCATGTTCCCGAGCGGTACGTCCGTGCCGGACGGGGCCTGTCGTGACGGGGTGGCCGGGCGGCACCCGCCAATACTGGTGCGACACGCGCGTACGCGGTGGATGTACGGGCCAATCCCCACATCTAGTGGTTGGATTGCAGCAGTGGCCCAGAAGTTGTGGTCCCCCGGGTCATCAACCCCTCCGGCATCACCTATGCTGGGGGCTGCTTCGAGGGGCTCAAGGGTCTTTACGAGGCCATTGAGTCTGCTGTGACGGAGGGTTGGAGAACATGCACTGCCCCTTCTGCCGGCATCCCGACAGCCGTGTCGTCGACAGTCGTACGACCGACGACGGCACGTCCATCCGCAGGCGCCGCCAATGCCCTGACTGCTCCCGCCGGTTCACGACCGTCGAGACGTGCTCGCTCATGGTGGTCAAGCGGTCCGGAGTCACCGAACCGTTCAGTCGGACGAAGGTCATCAACGGCGTGCGCAAGGCATGTCAGGGACGGCCGGTCACCGAAGACGCGCTCGCCCAACTCGGCCAGCGGGTCGAGGAAGCGGTGCGGGCCACCGGAAGCGCCGAACTGACCACCCATGACGTGGGGCTGGCCATGCTCGGCCCGTTGCAGGAACTCGACCTCGTCGCCTACCTGCGATTCGCGTCCGTCTACCGGGCGTTCGACTCGCTGGACGACTTCGAGGCCGCCATCGCGGAGCTCAGGGAAGTGCCGCGCGGCCCCGCCGTGGACGACGAAGACCCGGATGTGGGGCGCCAGGAAGACCATCGCGGGTCCGGGGGGACTGCTCAGGTCCCCGTGCCCGCCAACGCCGCCGACTGACCGGCGGGCCCGATCCGGACAGTACGTGCGGACCTGGCCCCGGGGCGGCGATCCGAAGACCTGTTGCGGACAGCATCGAGAGGTGCCCGCAGCGCAAGAAACACACCGTGTCATGGGAACAACGTGACACTTCTGGGCGTTTTGCCCGATACAGGGAGGCGGCATGACAGAGACGGCGAGCGGTCCGGCACGGAGTTCCCGCGCAAAGGGGACGAAGGTGGCCAAGGGCCTGCGCATCGAGCGGATCCACACCACCCCCGGCGTGCACCCGTACGACGAGGTCGAGTGGGCGAGCCGTGACGTCGTCATGACCAACTGGCGCGACGGCTCGGTCAACTTCGAGCAGCGTGGCGTCGAGTTCCCCGCCGAGTGGGCGGTGAACGCGGTCAACATCGTCACCAGCAAGTACTTCCGCGGTGCGGTCGGCACCCCGCAGCGCGAGGTGAGCCTCAAGCAGCTCATCGACCGCATCGTGAAGACGTACACGAAGGCCGGTGAGGACTACAAGTACTTCGCGTCCCCGGCCGACGCCGAGATCTTCGAGCACGAGCTGGCGTACGCCCTCCTGCACCAGATCTTCAGCTTCAACAGCCCCGTCTGGTTCAACGTCGGGACCCCGCAGCCCCAGCAGGTCTCGGCCTGCTTCATCCTGTCCGTCGACGACTCCATGGAGTCGATCCTCGACTGGTACAAGGAAGAGGGCATGATCTTCAAGGGCGGCTCGGGCGCCGGCCTGAACCTCTCCCGGATCCGTTCCTCCAAGGAACTCCTCTCCTCCGGCGGCAACGCCTCCGGCCCGGTCTCCTTCATGCGCGGCGCGGACGCGTCGGCGGGGACGATCAAGTCGGGCGGCGCCACCCGCCGCGCGGCCAAGATGGTCATCCTCGACGTCGACCACCCCGACATCGAGGGCTTCATCGAGACCAAGGTGAAGGAGGAGGAGAAGATCCGCGCCCTGCGCGACGCGGGCTTCGACATGGACCTGGGCGGCGACGACATCACGTCCGTCCAGTACCAGAACGCCAACAACTCGGTCCGCGTGAACGACACGTTCATGAAGGCCGTCGAGGCGGGTGGCAAGTTCGGGCTCACCTCCAGGATGACCGGCGAGGTCATCGAGGAGGTCGACGCCAAGTCGCTCTTCCGCAAGCTGGCCGAGGCGGCCTGGGCCTGCGCCGACCCGGGCATCCAGTACGACGACACGATCAACCAGTGGCACACGTGCCCGGAGTCCGGCCGTATCAACGGCTCGAACCCGTGCAGCGAGTACATGCACCTGGACAACACGTCCTGCAACCTCGCCTCGCTGAACCTGATGAAGTTCCTGAAGGACGACGGCAAGGGCCGCCAGTCCTTCGAGATCGACCGCTTCGCGAAGGTCGTCGAGCTCGTCATCACCGCGATGGACATCTCCATCTGCTTCGCCGACTTCCCGACCGAGAAGATCGGCGAGAACACGCGTGCGTTCCGCCAGCTCGGCATCGGCTACGCCAACCTCGGCGCCCTGCTGATGGCGACCGGTCACGCGTACGACTCCGTGGGCGGCCGTGCCCTGGCCGGTGCCATCACCTCCCTGATGACCGGTACGTCGTACCGCCGTTCCGCCGAACTCGCCGCGGTCGTCGGCCCGTACGACGGCTACGCCCGCAACGAGCAGCCGCACCTGCGGGTCATGAAGCAGCACGCCGACGAGAACGACAAGGCCGTCCGTATCGACGACCTGGACACCCCGATCTGGGCCGCCGCCACGGAGGCCTGGCAGGACGTCGTCCGCATCGGTGAGAAGAACGGTTTCCGTAACGCGCAGGCTTCCGTCATCGCCCCGACCGGCACCATCGGTCTCGCGATGTCCTGCGACACCACGGGTCTTGAGCCCGACCTCGCGCTGGTCAAGTTCAAGAAGCTCGTCGGCGGCGGCTCGATGCAGATCGTCAACGGCACGGTCCCGCAGGCCCTGCGCCGCCTGGGCTACCAGGAGGAGCAGATCGAGGCGATCGTCGCCCACATCGCCGAGCACGGCCATGTGATCGACGCCCCGGGCCTCAAGCACGAGCACTACGAGGTGTTCGACTGCGCCATGGGAGAGCGGACCATCTCCGCGATGGGCCACGTCCGGATGATGGCCGCGATCCAGCCCTGGATCTCCGGCGCCCTGTCCAAGACGGTCAACCTGCCGGAGACGGCGACTGTCGAGGACGTCGAGGAGGTCTACTTCGAGGCCTGGAAGATGGGCGTCAAGGCGCTCGCGATCTACCGCGACAACTGCAAGGTCGGCCAGCCGCTCTCCGTCAAGAAGAAGGAGGACGAGAAGACCGCGGTGACCGCGAAGACCGAGGCGACGATCCGTGAGGCCGTCGAGAAGGTCGTCGAGTACCGCCCGGTCCGCAAGCGCCTCCCGAAGGGCCGCCCCGGCATCACCACGTCCTTCACGGTCGGCGGCGCCGAGGGCTACATGACCGCCAACTCCTACCCGGACGACGGTCTCGGCGAGGTCTTCCTGAAGATGTCCAAGCAGGGTTCCACCCTCGCGGGCATGATGGACGCCTTCTCGATCGCCATCTCGGTGGGCCTGCAGTACGGCGTTCCGCTGGAGACGTACGTCTCGAAGTTCACGAACATGCGCTTCGAGCCGGCCGGTATGACGGACGACCCCGATGTCCGGATGGCCCAGTCGATCGTCGACTACATCTTCCGCCGCCTCGCGCTGGACTTCCTCCCCTTCGAGACGCGTTCCGCCCTCGGCATCCACTCCGCCGGGGAGCGCCAGCGTCACCTGGAGACGGGCTCCTACGAGCCGTCCATGGACGACGAAGAGGTCGACATCGAGGGCCTGGCCCAGTCGGCCCCCCGCGCCCAGGAACTGAAGGCCGTCGCGACACCGAAGGCCGTGGTCGCGGAGGTGCCGGAGCCCGCGCTGCAGCAGGTCCACACCAGCGCCGAACTGGTCGAGATGCAGCTGGGCATCCAGGCGGACGCCCCGCTGTGCTTCTCCTGCGGTACGAAGATGCAGCGGGCCGGGTCCTGCTACATCTGCGAGGGATGCGGGTCGACCAGCGGTTGCAGCTGACCGCGACGGACGGTCCCTGACCGGTGAGTGAGGGAGGAGGGGTGTCGGCCGGGTGCCGGTGCCCCTCCTTCGTCGTGTCGTGGGGCACGTAACCTGCGTCCATGGACGACACGTTGCGGCGCCACGACGGTGACATCGGTGAGCTCTCGGGGGCAGCCCGGACCGCCGCTCTCGGCGCGCTGGTCGCGGATCTCCGTTCCCCGGATCCCGTGGTGCGCGACGAGGGCGCGTACGGCGCGGCTGTCCGCTGGATACCCGGGCTCGACGCGCTGGAGCGGCGATGGCTCGGGGATCGTACGGCCGAACTGTTCGACGATCCCGGGATTCAGGCGCGGGCGTTCGCTCCCCTCGTCCTGGCCCGGCTCGTGGACGCGGGTGTCTGGCGGCAGGAGTGGTGGGAGGCGTTCGCCGGGTGGTATCCCGGCGAGACCGATCTGCGCGGGTACGACTCCGAGCTCGGCTGGGTGCACGCCGCCGCCCACGGAGCCGATCTGCTGGCGGCCCTCGCCAGGCGCCCGGAGCAGGACCCCGCACCGTTGTTCGAGCTGGTTGTCGCGCGGTTGCTGGCCGACACCGGGCAGGTCTTCGACGCCCAGGAGGACGACCGGATCGCTCGTGCGCTGGCCCAGCTCCTGTGCCGGCCCGGTCTCGCCGCGGCCGGCTCTGTGGGGTGGCTGGACGCCGTCTCGGCGGCGTTCCGGACGGGGGAGCCCGGGCCGGTTCCCCCCTGGGCCTCCAATGCCATGCGCACCCTGCGGATGCTCTACCTGCTGGTGGACCGCGGACTGCTCGCGCCCGGAGGGGACGGTCCGCCGAGCACGGTCACCCACAGGGAGGCCGTACTCGACGCCCTGGCCGCCACCCTCGCGATCGTCACCCCCTACCTGCCCTCCCCTTCGGGGAGGGATCAGGTCTGACGCGTGTGGCCCATCGTCATGGTGAACGTGTCGGGGTCGTCCTCGAAGCCCTGGACGCCGGAGTGGAAGTCCCACGACCCGGACTCGTCGCGGACGAACTCCGCGACCGTGGCCGCCGTGGACCCCAGGACGCCGCCGAAGTCGTCCTCGGCCAGCACGGTGTAGCCCTCGCGGATGCGCAGGCCGGGGCTGAGGACGTTGACGAACGTCCGGTCGGCGGAGCGCTGTTGGATGATGACACCGACCACCACGCGCGCGTACTGGGCGCCCAGCCGGTCGAACTCCAGTGTCATGACCTCGTCCCAGCCGAAGCCCTTGCCGTCCTTGCTGTCCCGGTTGAGCGTGATCGTGCCGTCCGGGGAGCGGCTGTCGAAGTGCACCACGTAGGCGGGATCGCCGTGCGGATCGGTCGCCGGGTAGGTCGCCGCGACGATGTCGAGATCGGTGGGCGGCTGTCCCGTCGGACTCGGATCCCACTTCAGTGAGACTTCGGCCTTGCGGATCCCCTTGTTGAGGGCCTTCACAGACTTCCCTTCCCCGTTCGCCGTTGTGCTCTCGCTCCAACTGCCGGTACCTCACAGCTGGTTGTCCATCGTGCCACGCGCGCGGGGGCGCTCGCGCGGTCCCACTCCGCCCGAGCGTGACCGGCGCCACGCCGCGGGGCCTTACGATGGCGCCGTGCTGGTCAAGTGGATTCGCTGCACCGTGGTGGACCGCCGCGGTTTCGAACGGGGGCAGCGAAAGTGGGCGGGACTTCTGGGGGAGCCGGGATTCCGGGGGCAGGGCGGGGGCTGGAGCCGGGGGCGTCCCGGCGTGGCACACGTCTTCGCCTTCTGGGAGAGCCGCGCCTTCTACGACTCCTTCATGGCCCGGTCCCATGACCGGCTCGCCACCGCGCAGTCGGGCACCTTCAAGGATCAGCAGGTCAAGCTCTTCGACCACCGTTTCGACGTGAAGACCGGCTTCGAGCCGCGCTTCACGGACTCCGACCTGGTACGGGTGGCGCACTGCCGTGTCCACGAGGAGCGCGCCGAGCACTTCGCGCTGATGCAGGAGAAGGTCTGGAACCCCGCGATGGCGGGTTCGCCCGGCATGGTGCGTGGGCTGTTCGGCGAGGCGCCGGGGCACGAGTTCCTCATCCTGTCGATGTGGCGCTCGGCCGCCGAGCACGGCAAGTACCGGGCCGAGCGGGTGGAGCGGCTGGCGCTGCGGGCGCAGCTGGAGGCGGACGTCGCGGCCCTCGCCGGGGACATCGTCGAACTGGAACCCAGCTGGATAGTCTGAGGTCCGGACCGCTTGCCGCGGACTGTGCCTTCCGGCTTCAGGCTTCCGGCTTCAGGACTCCGTGTTCCGGACCTCGTGTGCTCCAGCACGCATGACATGTGTGACATACGCCGTATAGAGGGCGCCTGAGTGCCCGGCCGGCGTCGACCCGATCTAGGGTTTTGGCATGGTAAGACCACGGCGCATCGTCCTTGTCCGGCACGGCGAGTCAATGGGCAATGCCGATGACACCGTCTACGAGCGCGAACCGGATCATGCCCTTGCGCTCACGGAACGCGGCTGGCGACAGGCGGAGGAGACCGGCAAGCGGCTGCGCGAGGTGTTCGGGCAGGAGCAGGTGAGTGTCTACGTCTCCCCCTACCGTCGGACGCACGAAACCCTGCGCGCTTTCAGCCTGAACCCCGACCACATACGCGTACGCGAGGAGCCCCGGCTGCGCGAGCAGGACTGGGGCAACTGGCAGGACCGGGACGACGTACAGCTGCAGAAGGCCTACCGGGACGCCTACGGGCACTTCTTCTACCGCTTCGCCCAGGGGGAGTCCGGGGCCGACGTGTACGACAGGGTCGGCGGTTTCCTGGAGAGTCTCTACCGCAGCTTCGAGGCGCCCGACCATCCGCCCAACGTGCTGCTGGTGACCCATGGGCTGGCCATGCGGCTGTTCTGCATGCGCTGGTTCCACTGGACCGTCGCGGAATTCGAGTCGCTGTCGAATCCGGGGAACGCGGAGATGCGGATGCTCGTTCTCGGTAGTGACGGCAGGTACACCCTCGACCGACCTTTCGAGCGTTGGCGTGAGCCGGAATCGTATGGAATCACCGGATAGAGTGGCAGGGCGATGACCGTTGATTCCTCTTCTCCCGAGCGCATGGAGCGCGCCCTGACCAGCCTGAGCGGGCTCGCGGTGGGGGATGCGCTGGGGTCACAGTTCTTCGTGCCCGTGAACCATCCGCGGCTCAAGAACCGTGAGCTGCCGCCCGGCCCCTGGCAGTGGACGGACGACACGGAGATGGCGTGCTCCGTGGTGGCCGTACTGGCCACCCACCACCGCGTCGACCAGGACGCCCTCGCCCGCTCCTTCGCGGAGCACCACGACTTCGACCGCGGGTACGGTCCCGCGGTGAACCGGCTCCTGCGGCTGGTCCGGGAGGGCGGCGACTGGCGGGAGCTGGCGTCCGCCCTGTTCAACGGCCAGGGGTCCTGGGGCAACGGCGCCGCCATGCGCATCGCGCCGCTGGGTGCCTGGTACGCGGACGACCCGGAGCAGGCGACCCACCAGGCGGAGATCTCGGCCTACCCCACGCACCAGCACCGCGAGGCCGTCGTGGGAGCCATGGCCGTCGCCGCTGCCGCCGCCCTGGTGGCCGCCGAGGGCGGCCCGCCGAGCCCCGAGGCGCTTCTCGACGCGGTGATCGCGCTCGTCCCCAGGAGCGCCGTCTCGGCAGGGCTGCGGCGCGCCCGGGACATGCTGGACTACGCCGACCCGAGCACGGTCGCGGCCGTGCTGGGCTGCGGCCGGCGTACGTCGGCGCACGACACCGTGCCGTTCGCGCTCTGGTCCGCGGCGCGCGCTCTCGGTGACTACGAGGAAGCCTTCTGGGCGACGGCCCAGGTGGGCGGCGATGTGGACACGAACTGCGCCATCGTGGGCGGCGTACTCGCCGCGGGGAAGGCGGGGGCGCCGCCGTCGGCGTGGCTGGATCGCACGGAAGCGCTGCCGGAGTGGGTGCCCTCGGGGGCGTAGGACGGTTGACGGGCCCCTGCGAGTGCCAGGCAGGCGCGGTGCCGCCGCTCGCCGTCGATTCGGAGGCTCGGGCGCGCCTGAACCGACCGTGTGTCCTCGGGCGGGCCCGCAGCTGTCGTAACGTCTCACCGCCCCACCGCCGACCTCTCGCGGGGGTTGCCACGGATGCCGTCACGCGAGTTTCCGCAAGCCTGCGGTACGTCGCTCAGGTGACCGGAGCGACGTACCGCCGACCGGTCGGCCGCCACCCCGCCGGGGACGCCCGCCGGCCCGCTGCCGGGGGATCAGCCGCCGGCCGGGCCCGCGGTGCTGGCCGTGCCCGCGAGGGCGTCCAGGTCGCTCTTGCGGACGCGGATCACGAACCAGGCGGTGGCGAGGGCCAGGGTGGCCATCGCGGCGGCGGGGATGAACGCCGTGGAGATGCCGTGGGCGAGGACCTCGTGGCTCCAGGGAGCGGGAAGCTGACCGGTTCTGGCGAACTCCGCCTTCTGTCCCGCCGTCGCCTCGGCGAGGAACTTGGACACCTGTTTCCCCGCCTCGTCGCGGCTGGCCGAGCCGAACACCGTCGTCAGGATGGAGAGGCCGAGCGAACCGCCCACCTGCTGAGTGACGTTGAGCAGCCCGGACGCGGCACCCGCCTCGTGTGCGGCGACCCCGGAGACGGCCGTCAGGGTCAGCGTCACGAAGTTCAGGCCCATACCGAAGCCGAACACCAGCATCGGGCCGAGAACCCCGCCGACGTAGGAACTGTCGGGGGTGATGAAGGCCTGCCAGGCGAGGCCGAGCGTGGCCAGTGCCGAGCCGACCAGCATGAACGGTTTGGGCCCCAGGACCGGCAGGAACCGCTGCGAAAGCCCCGCGCCCGTGGCGATCGCGACGGTCACCGGCAGGAATGCGAGGCCCGCCTCGATCGGCGTGTACAGCAGCACGTTCTGCACGAAGAGGACGATGAAGAAGAACATGCCGAACATCGCCGCGGCCAGGCTCAGCATGATCACGTACGTGCCCGAGCGGTTGCGGTCGGCGAACATCTTCAGCGGGGTGATCGGCTCCTTGGCGCGCATCTCCACGAAGACGAAGGCGGCGAGCAGGACCACCGCCGTGGCGAAGGACGCCAGGGTCAGGCTGTCCCGCCAGCCCTTCTCCGCCGCGCGGATGAAGCCGTACACGAGGGACGCCATGCCCAGCGTCGAGGTCAGTGCGCCCACGACGTCGAAGCGGCCCGGGTGGCGTTCGGACTCGCCGATGTACATCGGCGTGAGCACGGCGATCAGGATGCCGATCGGTACGTTGACGAAGAGCACCCAGCGCCAGTTGAGCCACTCCGTGAGCATGCCGCCGGCGAGCAGACCGACGGCGCCGCCGCCTGCCGATACGGCGGCGAAGACCCCGAACGCCCGGTTGCGCTCCGGGCCTTCGGCGAACGTGGTGGTGATGAGCGCCAGCGCGGTCGGCGAGGCGATCGCCCCGCCGACGCCCTGCAGGGCACGCGCGGCCAGCAACTGCCAGGGTTCCTGGGCGAGTCCGCCCAGCAGGGAGGCGGCGATGAACAGCAGGATGCCGGTCATGAAGACCCGGCGGCGGCCGAGGATGTCGCCGGCCCGCCCGCCGAGCAGCAGCAGGCCGCCGAAGGTGAGTGTGTAGGCGCTGACCACCCAGGTGAGGTCGGTGGTGCTGAACTTGAGAGCGTCTTGAATGTGCGGCAGCGCGATGTTCACAATCGTCGCGTCGAGTACCACCATGAGTTGGCAGGCCGCGATGACGGTGAGCGCTATGCCGGGATGCCCCTCCCGGCGGGCCGCACCTGGCTTCTGGTCCTTCAACAACGAAGAGGTAGTGACCATGGGTCCCCCATAGGAGCAATAGTGAACGCTCGCGTTCACTGTCGCGTCGAACGGTAGTGAGTCCCCGACAGTGAACGCAAGCGTTCACTGAAGCCGCCGCCGTGTCGTGTCCCGGTTGCCCGGGTAATCTCGGCGATTCACGTCGTCGGCGATCCCCTCAATACCGACAATCCCCATAAATACTTGCACTCCCCGCTCCCCCCTGCCCGCTGGAGACACTCAGATGGTTACCTCGCGCTGGACGGCTGCCCCCGCCCAGGCGGCCTCCCCCCGTCGGCGCGGCGCCGTGCTCGAACGCGCGATCCTCGATGCCGCGCTGGATCAGCTCAGCACGGTCGGCTGGAACGGGCTCACGATGGAGGGCGTCGCCGCCGGCGCCCAGACCGGCAAGGCCGCGGTCTACCGGCGCTGGCCCTCCAAGGAGGATCTCGTCGCGGACGCGTTGCAGGCCGGACTGCCGAGCCTCGATCGGGCGCCCGACCTCGGGAGCGTGCGGGACGACCTTCTGGAGCTGTGCCGGCAGGTGCGGGAGACCATGTTCTCGCGCTCCGGATTCGCGCTGCGCTCGGTGATTCACGAATGCGACAGTCCCCAGGCGGAGCGCTTTCAGAGTGTGATCTTCCGGGCGCTCATCGAGCCCTCGGCGAGACTTCTCCGGGAGATCATCGACCGCGGGATCGAGCGGGGAGAGACCCGTCCCGACGCTGCCAACGGCTATGTCTTCGACGCCATTCCGGCGATGATGATGTACCGCGCGAAGGTGTGCGCGAGCGAATGGGAGGAGCGGGACATCGAGGAGATGATCGACCAGTTGATGGTTCCGCTACTGCGGGCGGGCCGTGCCTGAAGTCCCCTCCGGAGGGCCGTCGGGGCGTGCCTCGCGGTCGCCCTCAAGTCGCTTGGGGGAGCCGGGTGTCGCGGGGCCTTCCGGGCGGCGTACGCTAAGACCGCCATGCCGTACGAAGCACCCACCCACACTGTCGAGCGCTCGCTGCGCGCCACGACCGGAGCCAAGGTCGTCGCCGGCGTCGACGAGGTCGGGCGCGGTGCGTGGGCCGGTCCTGTCACCGTCTGTGCGGCGGTCACCGGTCTGCGGCGGCCTCCCGAGGGACTCACCGACTCCAAGCTCCTCGCGGTCAAGCGGCGTACCCAACTCGCGGACGTACTGCGGGAATGGGTGACGTCGTACGCGTTGGGGCACGCCTCTCACGAGGAGATCGACGACCTTGGGATGACGGCCGCGCTGCGGCTCGCCGCGGAGCGCGCCCTGGAAGCCTTGCCGGTCCGTCCGGATGCGGTCATCCTCGACGGGAAGCACGACTACCTGGGGTCGCCGTGGCAGGTCCGTACGGTGATCAAGGGTGACCAGTCGTGCGTGGCGGTCGCGGCCGCGTCCGTGATCGCCAAGGTCCAGCGCGACAAAATGATGGCCGAACTGGGTGTCGACCATGCAGACTTCAATTTTGCGGCCAATGCCGGGTATCCGTCGCCCGTGCACAGGGCCGCGCTGGAGGAGCGGGGCCCCACCCCGTACCACCGGCTGTCGTGGGCGTATCTTGATGCGCTGCCCCAGTGGCGGCACCTGAAGAAGGCCCGCCGTTGGGCGAGCGGGAACGTTCCGGAGATCGAGGGCCAGCTCGGCTTCGACTTCTGACGTCTCTGTTCGCGCTCATGCGCCACCCACCGACGCGAGTCGCACCGGTGTTTGATAGATATCAAGTCATGCCTCTCATTCCCGAGGAGCCTCAGATTCACGAGAGTGCCCAGGGTCCCCGCGTCGCTCCGGCCAGTGGCCACAGCGCGCCGACCCCTCGTCCCGTACCCGGCCCGCGCCCCGCGGCATCGCCGCGTCCCGGCCGTCCGGGTCCCTTCCGGCCCACCGCGCCGGCCCAGCGTGCACCGCACGACGCGCCCGCGGCCGTGGCTTCGACCGCCGGTGCGGTCAAGCCCGGGCCGTCCGCGGCTCCGGCCGCCCCTGTCCCGTCCATCCCTTCAGTGCCCGCCTCCAAGGCCCCGGCGACTCCGAAGGTCCAGCTGGTCCCGGCCTCGGCCGAGGGTGCGCTGGACGCTGCCGAGGAAGCCGTCGACCTGCTCCTGGAGTCGGGTCGGGCCCCCGGTGAGGTGCTGGTGATCACCACCGGCGATCCGCACCCGTGGGCCGCGCACGAGCTGTCCTTCGGTGAGGGCCCGTACTGGGCGCAGCACGACGCGGGCGACGACGTCTTCTACGCCGACGCCGCCGCTCTGAGCCGTGCGGCCTCCCGTCCCGTGGTCGTGGTCGCCGTCAACGGCGGTGCCGACACGGCCGCCGCCGCGGCCCTTCCCCTGGCCCTCGGCCGGGCCGGTGCCCTGCTGATCTGCTGTGGTGACCCGCAGCTGATCAACTCGGTGCTGGGCGCGGGCGCGGGGGTCTGAGCCGGTTCCGGTTCGTCCGAGCAGCTTCGGGAACCACCCGGGTCAGCCGGTCCAGCGACACCGGACCGGCTGACGGAGGACCCCTGAAGCGGTGACCGTACGGCGGGCGATCCGGCGTGCCCCGACGTGGAAACGTCGGGAACGCGTCGGCTGCCGTGCGGCCCCTTGGCGTGTCCTGCCCCTCGGCTACCGGTAACCGACGTCCGTGGGAGTCGCAGGGCGACGGGAGCACGCGTGCGCGTGCCCCCGTTTCTCGCGCGTCTTCTCGCGCGTCGGCCGCCGTCCAGGCGAGTCCTGAGCCGTGGTGCCGCCCGCGCGTCCGGGCGAGTTGTGTGCTGCCCGCGCGCGAGTTCTCGCTGCCGTACGTCGTACCGGCGGACGCCGTGGTCCGCGGTGACTGGCTGTGTACGACGTGGACGCCACCCTGGCCGACCGGCGCAGTCGTACGGGGTGGTCGGCCGCTGAACCGCCGAAGAGGCGAGGCCTGTCGGCCGATGGGCGTCGGTGTCAGCGGGCTGCCGCGCGGCGCAGTATGTCCGAGGCGGCGCCTCCGGTGCGGGGCATCGGCAGCGGTGGCGGTGCCTCGGACATGGCGAACGGCTCCGGTGGCGAGTCCGCGTTGGGACGCCGCCCACCGCGGCCCTCGCCGAGTACCTGCCAGCCGTCGCGGGTCAGCGTGATGTACGCGCCGCAGCGCAGCCCGTGCAGGGTGCAGGCGTCACGCAGACCCCACATCCACGCGCCGTCCTCCTCCGTCCAACGGGCGTCGCCGTCACGGCAGTAGAGCAGGACGGCGGTGCGCACCGGAGTACGCCGACGCAGGTCGTGCGGGATGACCCGACGCAACTGCGCGAGCAGGGAGTTACGGAACATCCAGCCGTCGGCCGGTGCCGAGCGGCGGGTGAACGAGGCACTCGCCCGCAACCGCTCGTCCGGATCGAGGACGGCCACGATCGCGGTCGCGGGCCCGGGACGGTGCCGCGCGTGCAGTCCGCTGACGACCTCGCGGGGATTGCGCAGCAGGGGAATCCCGGCTGCGGCCCACTCCGCGGGTTCGAGCATGCGGGCTGCTGAGTTGGTGGAAGCGGCGGACAGGTCGGCAGACGTCGACATGGATGCCGCGGGGGACGGAGCGAATCCGAAGGTCACGGTCCTCCCTTCGGCTACGCGCCCACACTGCGGGCGGAGATCGGACTTGGGGGAGCGCACACCGCGGCGGAGCCCTGCCGGACCACGGACCTGCCGTGCGGGGAGCGGACTCCAATTCTTGCTGTCGAACTGGGTTGCGGCAACGAGCAAATGGGGCCACCGACCGGCTTCTGGTGATCTGTGGATTATATCCCTGCCAGGTGTGTCATTTGTAGATGGCTGGGGTGGCGGGGAACGGGGCGTTAGTCCGCTTGTTCGGCTTGGTTCACGTCCCCGTCATGAGCGGAGCGGGGCGCGGACCAGTGGCTACCCCCATGCGCGGTGGTTCGTCGAAGCCTCAGGGCCGTCACCGCGAGGGTCCACCCGGTCACAGCGAAGTCGTCCGAAAGGAGGAGATGCGGCGCTGCGGACGTGAGGTGGACGGGCCGTGCCCGCTTCGTCACGGTCGGAGGATTGGGCCGATGTCAGTGCCGTGGGGTTGCATGGGGGGCATGAGTAACCAGGAGCTGCGCGCAGAAGCCGACGCCGTACTCGCCGAGCTGGTCGGTGCCCCGGAGGGGTCGGCGCGGCTGCGGGAGGACCAGTGGCAGGCGGTGGCCGCCCTGGTGGAGGAGCGCCGGCGTGCCCTGGTCGTGCAGCGCACCGGCTGGGGCAAGTCGGCGGTGTACTTCGTCGCGACCGCTCTGTTGCGACGGCGTGGCTCCGGCCCGACGGTGATCATCTCCCCGTTGCTGGCGTTGATGCGCAACCAGGTCGACTCGGCGGCACGGGCGGGCATCCGGGCGCGCACGATCAACTCGGCCAACCCGGAGGAGTGGGAGACCATCTACGGGGAGGTCGAGCGAGGAGAGACCGACGTCCTCCTGGTCAGTCCGGAGCGCCTCAACTCGGTTGACTTCCGCGATCAGGTCCTGCCCAGACTGGCGGCCACGACCGGTCTGCTGGTGGTCGACGAGGCGCACTGCATCTCCGACTGGGGGCACGATTTCCGCCCCGACTACCGTCGGTTGCGCACGATGCTTGCGGAGCTGCCGGCAGGGGTGCCGGTGCTGGCCACGACGGCGACCGCGAACGCGCGGGTGACGGCGGACGTGGCCGAGCAACTGGGCACGGGGGGCGGCGACGCTCTGGTGCTGCGCGGGCCGCTGGACCGGGAGAGCCTGCGGCTGGGCGTGCTGGAGCTGCCGGACGCGGCGCATCGGCTGGCGTGGCTGGGCGAGCGGCTGGGGGATCTGCCGGGCTCGGGGATCATCTACACGCTCACGGTGGCGGCGGCGGAGGAGGTCGCGGCGTTCCTGCGGCAGCGCGGGTATCCGGTGGCCTCGTACACGGGAAAGACCGAGAACGCCGACCGGCTGCAGGCGGAGGAGGACCTGCTGGCCAACCGGGTGAAGGCGCTGGTGGCGACATCGGCGCTCGGGATGGGCTTCGACAAACCGGACCTGGGGTTCGTGGTGCACCTGGGCTCGCCCTCGTCCCCGATCGCGTACTACCAGCAGGTGGGGCGTGCGGGGCGTGGCGTGGATCATGCGGATGTGCTGCTGCTGCCGGGGCGGGAGGACGAGGCGATCTGGGCGTACTTCGCCTCGGTGGGCTTCCCTCCCGAGGAACAGGTCCGGCGCACCCTGGCGGTTCTGGAGGACGCGGGACGTCCGCTGTCGCTGCCGGCCCTGGAACCGCTGGTGGATCTTCGGCGTTCGCGGCTGGAGACGATGCTGAAGGTCCTGGACGTGGACGGGGCGGTCAAGCGTGTCAAGGGGGGCTGGACCGCGACAGGGCAGCCATGGGCGTACGACACCGAGCGTTACGCCTGGGTCGCCAAACAGCGGGCCGCCGAGCAGCAGGCCATGCGGGACTACGTGGCGACCTCGGGGTGCCGGATGGAGTTCCTGCAGCGGCAGCTCGATGACGAGAAGGCGGTTCCGTGCGGCCGGTGCGACACATGCGCCGGACCCTGGCTCGATCCATCCGTGTCCTCCGGTGCTCTCGCGGGTGCGGCGGGTGAACTGGACCGTCCAGGGGTCGAGGTCGAGCCGCGCCGGATGTGGCCCTCGGGCATGGCGGCGGTCGGGGTCGACCTCAAGGGCCGTATCCCCGTGGGCCGGCAGGCGGCCACCGGGCGCGCGCTGGGCAGGCTTTCGGACATCGGCTGGGGCAACCGACTGCGTCCGCTGCTGTCGGAACAGGCTGTGGACGGGCCGGTGCCGGACGACGTGCTGGCCGCCGTCGTGACGGTGGTGGCGGACTGGGCCCGCTCGCCGGGCGGCTGGGCCGGCGGCGGCCCCGACGCGATGGCAAGGCCGGTGGGGATCGTCGCCATGCCCTCCCGAAGCCGCCCCCAGCTGGTCTCCTCCCTGGCCGGGGGCCTGGCCCGGGTCGGCAGGCTGCCGCTGCTGGGCAGCCTCGCCTACACCCCGCAGGCGGGGGAGTACGCGGCGCACCGCAGTAACTCCGCCCAGCGGCTGCGTGCACTGGCCGCGTCGTTCACCGTGCCCGACGAACTCGCGGCAGCCCTGACCAGCACCCCCGGTCCGGTCCTGCTTGTCGACGACTACACCGACTCCGGCTGGACCCTGGCCGTGGGCGCCCGCCTCCTGCGCCAGACTGGAGCCGACCAGGTACTTCCCCTCACCCTTGCCGTGGCGGGGTGAGGGGGGTGCCTCCCGCCGGGTCCGCAGGCGTCAGCTCCGACGGCAAGGGCTGATCACCGGGGCTCGCGGGCGCGACACGCGCCGTGTGGTCAGCCGCGCAGGCGGTACCGGAAGGTCATGAGTACGGCGGTGCTCAGAATGACGCTCCGCAGCAGTTGGGAGGGGAGGCGGCGGGTCAGGTAGGCGCCGGCGAAACCGCCGAACACCTGTGCCGAGCGGCGCTGTTCGAAGCGTTCTCTCGCAGCGCCCGCGAACCTCCCGTCGGCCGACCGCTCCTCCACTCAGACATCTCGGGAAGCGCGGTAGACACCGCGGCCACCCTTCCCGGATCCGTTCAGGGGCTGAACCCTCCGTGCCGGTGGCCGGCGCCACCGTGTCGCCGCGAGAGGGCGGCGTGGAACGCCGCAGTGGCCCGGCCGCGGCCGGGCCACTGCGGCTGCCGAGTTCCGCACGGATGCTTTGAGCCCGGCCAACGGCCCTGTCAGTGACGCAACTTCACCTTACTGAGCGCGGCGACGCCGAGGGCGGCGAGGGCGATCTGGATGAGCCACTGGACCCAGTCGACGCCATTGGTGTCGGCGACGTCGAGGCCGGCGGCGATACCGGTTCCGATGAACGCGGCGATGATGCCGATCGCGATCGTCCACAGGAGGCCGATGCGCTGGCGTCCGGGCACGACGAGCCGACCCAGGACACCGATCACGATGCCGATGACGATCGCGCTGATGACGCCTGAGATCTCCATGTTCGGTATGCCACCTCACCCTTGTCCGTTGGTGACGTGCGAGTGCCCGTTCGAAGCGACGGGTAACGCCCCTTGACGTGTCCCTGGTTGGGGTTATCCACAGGCTCAAGCGGAACTCGCGAATCCGCGAGATGGTCACCGCATGACGAATCGCAGCGAAACGCATCAGGTCACCCTGCGCACTCCGGCCGAACTGGCCGACGCCCTGCCCTATCTGCTGGGCTATCACCCCGAGGACAGCATCGTCCTGGTCGCGCTGCACGACAGGGACGGGCGCGGCCGGTTCGGCGGCCGAGCGCGACTCGGAATTCCGGCGAACCCTGAGGACTGGCCCGCCGTGGCGCGGCAGTTGACGCACGGTCTGGTGACCGGAAGCGAACGCAGGGGCGCCCGCCCCGAGAGCATGGTCGTGTACCTCTGCCAGGAACCGGCGGCGGGCGAAGCACGGCTTCGGGTGAGGGAACGGCTGCGCCCACTCGCCCAGTTGCTGCGCACCGAATGCGGCCGACTCGACGTACCGGTGGTCGAGGCTCTCTGCATCGCGGACAACCGCTTCTGGTCCTACTGCTGTGTGACGCCCGAGTGCTGTCCGGACGACGGAGTGCCCATGGGCCTGCCCGGCACCTCGGTGCTGGCTGCCGCCGCGACCTATGCCGGCCTGCAGGTGCGAGGGACGCTGGGTGAGCTGAGGGCCAGGTTCCACCCCTGGGAGACGGCCGCGGCGCTGGAACAGGAACGCGTGCTCGACACAGCGAACGCCCGCCTGGTCCCGCGGATCCTCGACGACGTGAGCCGTGCGGACGTGGCCGAGGAAACCCTGCGCCAGGCGCGACGCGTGATGAGCCGATTCGCCGACGCACCCGCCGCCTCCGGCACGCTCTCGGCAGACCTCCGCGACGACGAACTGCTCGCACACGACGAGGCCGCCACACTGATTCTGGGCCTCCAGGACCGTACGACTCGCGATCGCGCGGCGGAGTGGATGGAGGGCGACGAGGCGACACCGGCCCTGCGCCTCTGGCGGGCTCTGGCCCGCCGCTGTGTCGGGCCCTACCGCGAGCACGCGGCGGCCCCTCTGACGCTGGCCGGCTGGGTCGCCTGGTCGACCGGCGACGAACTGGAGGCCAGGGAAGCCCTGGCCATGGCACTCGGCGCGGACCCCGGTTACCTGTTCGCCCGCCTGCTGCACCAGGCCTGCAACGAGGGCCTGGATCCGGAGTCGATCCGCCGCTGTCTGCGCGCGGAGCGCGGCGGCCGGACTCGCCCGGCCGCCGGACGGTCCGGAACGATGCCGGGCAGCGAGCGGATCGGTGTCGGCGAGGCGTACGAGGGCGCGGGCAGCGGCTGGGATGAGTACCCGGAGGGATTCGAGGCCGCCGACGGCTTCGAGGCAACGAGCGGTGCCGACTGCGCGGAGGGAACCGACAGCGAGGGCCGGCCCATCGCCGGTACGGAATCCACGCCGCCCGGTGACGGCGTCCCTGGTGCCCCGTCCTGCTCGACGTCGATCAGCGGCGCCACCCGGGCGCTGGAGTCGGCCACCAGGCGTCGACGTCGGGTGGGCCCCGCCGATGGCGCCGAGACGCGTCCCCGTGCCAGGAGGACGGGCGGAAGCCGGCCCCAGCCTCTGAGCAGGTCCGTCGTACGTCGACATGGCCCGGGCACGGGGGAAGCCGCCCCTCGCGGCCACCGCACCAGGGGGGACGACGGGTGAACAGGGGCGAAGCGGTGCGTACGTCTTCTGGCCGCAGCCCTGTGCCTGGCCGACGGATCGGTGCGGGCGGGGCGGCCGACCGGAGGCCGAAGAACGACGGGACGGGCGTCCGGCGACCAGGCGACCGCGCGCCGGTCGGCGGACGGTCCGGCAGCGGTGGAACCCGCGACCGGCGATTGAGCAACGGCAGTGCGTCCCACGTACTGACCGACGCCAGGACGGCCCGGAACCACCTCACCATCCCGACCACGGCGGACAGCGCCACGGCGGACAACCGTCGCGGTCGTCCCGGCACCCGCCTGACGCATACCCCGCCTCACCGCCATTCGGTCGGCTTGTCCCGCCGGAGGCGTGACTCGGGCGAGCCCCGGTCCGTTCACCTGAGTGGCGGAACCCCAGGACGGGCCGAGCCGCCGCATCACCCCTGTCCTGCCGAAGCCCCCTACCGGGCGCCGAGCGCGCCCTCGGCGCCCAGAGCGCAGAAGAAGCCGCCCATGCATCCGCCGACCCCGCCCTCGGCCGCCGACGACGACCGCCGTGCCGCAGGCACACCCACGTCGCCCCTGCGGGGAGGTGGCGGCGGACCACCCGGTGACGCGGGGGGCCAGCGCGGCTCGGAGCCACGCTTCCCGGGCGCCGGGCGCCCTTCCACGTCTCCGGCAAGGGGCGCACGGCCGTTCGACCCGCCTCCCCCTTCCCGGCCGTCGCTCGCCCCGTCTCCTGCCGCCCGCCGCCCCGCCCAGTTGCCCCCGACCCACACCGCCATGATCTGCGTCGCCCTCCCCGGGCTCGCGATCTCCACGGATCAGGGGCAGCTCACCGGCCGAGGGCTGGAGGGCTTCTATCGCGGAGGCAGACGTGTGCTCGCGCGGTGCCAGGTGCGCGTGGCCGGCCGTGAACCGCTCGCCGTGCAGGCCCGGATGACCGCCGCCGACAGCGCCCGCTTCGTCGGGACGTTACGGGTCTCCCCGGACGGTGGCCCGGACCCCGACCTCGTCGTGGAGCGCGTCCGCCACGCCGACGGCACCGAGCGGATCACTCTGCACAGCTCGGCGCCGCGCCCGCTGCGCCTGCCGGTCGAGGTGTCACTCGGCACCGACCTGGCAGACCTGGGCATGATCGCCTCCGGCACCGCCGGCCCGGAACTGCCCGCCAGCGTCCATGCCTCCGGCCTGCGCTGGTCCAGCGCCACCGGCGGCGCAGCCGTCACGGCCGAACCGCCCCCCGCGGACGCGCTGGCCTCCGCGGGCCTGCTGCGCTGGGAACTCGACCTTCCCCCGGGCGGTTCCACGACCCTGGAACTGCGCGTACGGCTGGACGGCGCGGGACCTGTCCGGGCCGTGGGCCGCGCGGCGACGAGCCCCCTCGCCCCGGCACGGGCCACCGGCGACGACCCACGCGTCGAGACATTGCTACGGACCAGCGTCGAAGACCTTCAGGCGCTGCTCCTGCGCGACTCCGCGCATCCCGGTGACATCCATCTCGCGGCAGGGGCACCGTGGCGCTGCGGGATGGCCCCGGCCGAGGCTCTCGCTGCCGCCCGCATGACGCTTCCCCTCGGCACCGGGCTCGCGGTGGGCACGCTGCGAGCCCTCGCCCGCACCCAGCTCCCGGGACCGGGCCCGAGGTCCGGCATGCTCCCTGGCCCGCGCCGGGACGCCGGCCCACACCTGCCGGCCGGCTGTACAGGCACGGAAGCCACGCTGCTCTTCCCCGTGCTCCTGGCCGAGGCCCGTCGCTGGGGGCTCCCGGAACAGGCGACCGAGGAACTGCTCCCGACCGCCGAGCGCTGTCTGACCTGGCTTCGCACGACCGTGGGCGACGGAACCTATCTGCCCGATCCGCGACCGGGCGGCCCTCTGCGCTGTGAGACGCAGGCCCATGCCCATCGGGCCGCCCTCCTCGGCGCCGATCTTCTCGACGCTTACGGCCGACCGGGCGGCGCCGGGCTGAGGCAGTGGGCCCAGGAGTTGCGCACCGCGTTCAGGGACGAGTTCTGGATCGAGGACCGGGGTGGCGGCAGACCCGCCGCCGCCCGAACGCCGGACGGGCGCGTCGTGCCGCACTTCGGCGCGATCGCCGCCCATCTCCTCGACACCGGTCTGCTGGGCGAGGGCGAACCGGCCCCCGGGCTGCTCGACAAGGTGCAGACCGAACAGCTCGCCCGTTTGTTCGGCAGCCCGGCCATGGACTCCGGCTGGGGGCTGCGTGGCCTGGGCGTCAAGGAGGGGGGCTACAACCCGTTCGGCCACAGGAGCGGTGCCGTACGGGTCCAGGAGACCGCGGTGGCCGTCGCGGGCCTGGCCACCGCCGGCTACGAGAGGGAGGCGAGTTCGCTGCTGCGCGGCCTCCTGGCGGCAGCCGACACCTTCGAGTACCGGCTACCGGAGATGTACGCGGGGGAGCAGCGCGCGGAAGGAAGCGCGCCGTTGCCCCACCCGGCGGCCTGCCGACCGTCGGCCACCGCTGCAGCCTCCGGGGTGCTGCTGCTCGCGACCCTGACCGGTATCCGTCCGGACGCCCCGGCGGGCACGGTCATGCTCCGCCCGGTACGCAGTGTGCCGTTGGGCGAGATCAGCCTGACGGGGCTGCGGATCGCGGGTGCCCCCTTCTCGGTCCGGGTCAGCCGGCTCGGCGTCGCCATGGTCGAGGAGGCTGCCGCAGGACTGCAACTGCGAGCGTGACCTCGGACGAGCCGTCTCGGGAGGACGACCGGAAGCAGCTGTGACACCGCTGCCTGACCACCCTGGACCACTCAGGCGTGCGGCTGGAGAAGGGAGTGTTTATCGTCAGGCAGACGACTATGATCACGGCATGCCCTACGACCCGTCAGCCTTCCCGCCCTTCGCCGTCACCGTGGACCTGGTCGTGCTGACCGTGCGTCGTCATGCCCTGTGCGCGCTGGCGGTACGCAGGGGGGAGCCGCCTTTTCAGGGACGCTGGGCGCTGCCAGGCGGATTCGTACGGGCCGACGAGGACCTCTCGCAGGCCGCAGCGCGCGAACTGGCCGAGGAGACCGGACTGCGCGCCCACGATCCTGATGCCCCGGCCCAGGACAACGGCGCGCACCTGGAACAGCTCGCGACCTACGGCGACCCCAAGCGGGATCCTCGAATGCGGGTGGTCAGCGTCGCTCATCTCGCGCTCGCCCCCGACCTGCCCGCTCCCCGCGCGGGCGGTGACGCCAACAGCGCCCGCTGGGCACCCGTCGAGGAACTGCTGCGGCAGGGCGGCTACGGCCGCGACGGCGAACAGGCGGCACCACTCGCCTTCGACCACGCCCAGATCCTTTCGGACGGGGTGGAGCGCGCCCGCTCCAAGATCGAGTACTCGTCGCTGGCCACAGCGTTCTGCCCGACCGAGTTCACCGTCGGAGAGCTGCGCCGCGTGTACGAGGCGGTGTGGGGCGTTGCCCTCGACCCACGCAACTTCCACCGCAAGGTCACGGGCACACCGGGCTTCCTCGTCCCCACCGGAGGTACGACCACCCGGCAGGGCGGTCGTCCGGCCCAGCTGTTCCGAGCCGGGGGAGCCACCCTGCTCAACCCCCCGATGCTGCGTCCCGAGGTCTGACCCCGGATCCGCGCGGATGAGCGCAGCTGAACGCCGACCCGAGCAGAGCTTGTCTCCCAGTGGGCCCCGCCACACCAGGGAAAACGGACATAACGCGCTATCTTGCTACGGGTGATCCAGGCCTTCGGACTGACCAGCAACTCTCGCAAGGATCTTCCCCCCGCCGCCGACGACGTCTCCTTCGAGGCGCGCGCGGGCTGCGTCACGACGCTCCTCGGCTCCCCGGGCGCAGGCAAGACAACAGTGCTCAGGCTCATGCTCGAACTCCAACAGGGCCGTGGAGTCACCTACTTCAGAGGCCGCCCACTGCACCGCGTCGCCCATCCCTCACGTGAGGTCGGCGTTCTCCTGGGGGATGTGCCGGGGCACCCCGCGCGCACCGTCCGAGGTCAACTCCGCATGCTGTGCGCGGCGGCGGGCGTCCCTGTCCGCCGTGCCGACGAAGTCCTGGAGGTCGTCGGCCTCGTCAGCCTGCGTGACGAACGCCTTGGCACTCTGTCGCGCGGCATGGACCGTCGGCTCGGCCTGGCCTGCGCCCTCCTGGCCGACCCCCACACCCTCGTGCTCGACGCGCCCGCCGACGGTCTGTCCGCGCGCGAACGGCAGTGGCTGCACGGCATGCTGCGCGCCCACGCCACCCAGGGCGGCACCGTTCTGTGCACCACCAGCGACCCGAAAGAGGCGGCCCGCACCTCCGACCGGATCGTCACCCTGCACCAAGGGCGACTCGTCGCCGACCAGGAGGCCTCGGACTTCTCCCGCACCCGACTGCGCCCCCGCGTCGCCGTCCGCAGCCCGCACGCCACCCGTCTCGAAGCCCTGCTGACCAAAGAGGCCCGGGCGGCACACCGCTCCGTGGAGGTCGTCCGGGAAACCGGCAACCGGCTCTCCGTGTACGGCAGCACTTGCGCGGACATCGGGGAGACCGCGTTCAGGCACGGCATCCTCGTACACCAACTCGCCGACGAGGTCGGTGACATGGGCCCCGGAGCAGGCTCGATCCGCCGCAGCGGGACGTCGGTGTGCGGCGGGACGCGGACTCTCGGCGAGGCTCGTACGACCGATGGAGGAACGGCCGACGAGGACGGAACGACCGTCGAAACCGGCGAGATCATCGGCGGCGCGGGCCAGGGTCCTGGCGCGGTCACGTCAGAGGACGCCGACGTGCGGCCGGGTCCTGTGACCCCCGCGGACGTTTCCGCGTCGCACGGTTCCGTTGGACAAGGCCTTCGCGTGTCAACGGCAACCTCAACCGGGGTCACTCCGGCGGCACGCGTTCCGGAGCCGCACGTGGCCCCCGGTCGTGTGCTGACAACTGCCCGTGTCTCCACGGAGTCCGCGCCCACCCGCCCGCAGGGAGCCCGCCCGTGCCCCTCCGGCGTGCTCGCCTCCGACGCTCTGCCCCCGCTCCCACCTCCGATCTCCGTCCGTCCCGCTCCGAGTCCGCTGCGTCCCCTCCGCTACGAGCTGCGCCGGGCCTGCGGTGTCGGCACCGGGTTCCTGACCGCGGCCGTCGTGCTCGTCTCGTCCGCGCTCGTCGCCGTACTCCTGGCCCGCGTCGGCCACACGCCACAGCACCGTCTGCTGGCCGCCTGGCCCCAGGAGCTGCCGCTGCCGCCCGCGGCACTCGGCGCCGGGCTGCTCGGCGCCGTCGCCTTCGGTGACGAGTTCCGCCACCCCGCCCTGGCGGTCGACCGCGGCACGGTGCCCCGCAGGCTGGGACTGCTCGTCGCCAAGCTCCTCGTCGCCGCGGTCACCGGGCTGCTGCTGGCCGTCCTCACCGTGGGCTGCGACGCCGAAGCGCTCTATCTCGTCTACGGACGGGAGCTGGCGAGGGTTCCCGCGGACTGGCTCGCGCTGACCGCGAGTTGGATCGGCCTCGTGATCGGCTGCTCATGGGCCGGAGTACTGGCCGCGGGCCTCTTCCGGTCCACCACCGCCGGACTCGCCGCAGTGGTCGCTGTACCGGTCCTCGTGGTGCCCCTCGTACAGAAGTTCCTGGAGGGCCCCTCCATGCGGAGCGCGGCCGGACTCGCCATGCGGTCCCAGGAACTGTTCCTGGCCGAGTGGCCGTTCGGGGGCGAGCGGTATCTGGTTTCCGTGGCGCGGGTGATCGCCCAACCCGTCGGTGGAGCGCTGACGTTGTCGCTGACTGCCCTGCTCTGCGCGTATCTGCTCACGACCCTGCGAAGCAGGGTCCGATGACGACCGTCCGTGACCTTCCGGTCCTGCCCTGCGCACAACTCCCCGGGGAACGCCCGTTTCTTTCCGATAAGGCGTCAATTGCGACGGGGTGAGCGATCACCCTTTCGTGTGCTTTTCACCAAAGACCTCAAGGGAGTTGGAGACGGCGCCGACAAAGGATCCGTGAGTACCCTTGCGCACACCATGATGACCGCCGCCCGCTCCGCAGACTCCGGTCTCGTCGGCCCGGGCGGGCTCGACCGCTACCCCTTCGCCGAGGCCCCCGGTGCCGACCGCGTGGGAGTCCCTTCCTGGGACGCCGGGGACCCGGAGCTGGGCCGTGTCGGCCGCCGCACCGCGGGCAGCCGCGGTCGCGGGCTCCACGGTCAACTCGTCCAGCAGCTGGGCCAGATGATCGTCTCCGGCGACCTGGGTGCGGACCGCCCTCTCGTGCCCGAGGAGATCGGCCAGCGTTTCGAGGTCTCCCGCACCGTAGTCCGCGAGTCGCTCCGGGTGCTCGAGGCCAAGGGCCTGGTGAGCGCCCGGCCGAACGTGGGTACGCGTGTGCGTCCCGTCAGCGACTGGAATCTCCTCGACCCCGACATCATCGAGTGGCGAGCCTTCGGGCCGCAGCGCGACAACCAGCGTCGCGAGCTCGGCGAGCTGCGCTGGACGATCGAGCCGCTCGCCGCTCGCCTCGCCGCCGGGCATGGCCGTGAGGAGGTCCAGCAGCGGCTCGTGGACATGGTCGAGATCATGGGCCACGCCATGAACCAGGGTGACGCGCTGACGTTCTCGCGCGCCGACGCGGAGTACCACTCGCTGCTCATCCAGCTCGCCGGCAACCGCATGCTGGAGCACCTCTCCGGGATCGTTTCCGCCGCCCTCCAGGTGTCCGGCGGGCCGATCACCGGTTGCGACCGCCCCACCGAGGCGTCCCTGGCGCACCATGCCCGGATCGTCGAGGCTCTCGCGGCGGGCGACGGCGCGGGGGCGGAGGCGGCGATGCGGCAGCTTCTGATGGTGCACCCCGAGGTGGAGCGCGTGGTCCCGGCCCCGCGCGAGCACTGACCGTGAGCCGAGGGCGGCGTGAACGGGGGCCGTGCCGCCCACCGCGAACATCGCTCGGCTCGCGAACCGTCGCTGCCGGGCCCCGCCGAACCCGAGAGGGCTCCGCGGGGTCCGACGGCGAGACGGGGCCCACCGCGCGATGAGCGGTGGGGTGAAGCGGCGGCGAACCGTTCTGAAGCGCCCGCCACAGCTCTGAACCGGGCTGCAGATGCGGGCGCGGAACGGTCGGCCCGGCTTGGCCGTGGCCATGCCTGACCATCTTTAACCGCATTTGACAGCTTTTGAGTGCTTACGGGGTGTGACTCGGGCCACGCAGATTGGGCGTAACGCTCGCGGAAGCAGCGCGATGACCTAATAGGTGACAGCCGCGGAGGGAATACAGGCGCCGTTCCAGGCGCTGTGCATCTTCCCGGCCCCCGCCCGCGCCGTCGGCCCATCCCCAGTCGGCGGTCGTCGGCTCCTGTCCGTAGTGGACGGGGCCGGAAGCCGTTTTCCAACGTTCCGAGAGGTTGTTCGTGTCGGCCAGCACATCCCGTACGCTCCCGCCCGAGATCGCCGAGTCCGTCTCTGTCATGGCGCTCATCGAGCGGGGAAAGGCCGAGGGGCAGATCGCCGGCGACGACGTGCGTCGGGCCTTCGAAGCTGACCAGATTCCGGCCACTCAGTGGAAGAACGTACTGCGCAGCCTCAACCAGATCCTCGAGGAAGAGGGTGTGACGCTGATGGTCAGTGCCGCGGAGCCAAAGCGCACCCGAAAGAGCGTCGCAGCGAAGAGTCCGGTCAAGCGCACCGCCACCAAGACGGTCGCGGCGAAGACGGTGACCACGAAGAAGGCCACCGCCACCGCCACCCCTGCGGCTCCCTCCGCCGAGTCCTCCGTCGAGGACGAGGCGCCCGCGAAGAAGGCCGCCGCCAAGAAGACGACGACCGCCAAGAAGGCGGTCGCGAAGAAGACCGTCGCCAAGAAGACGGCGGCCAAGAAGACGACCGCCGGCAAGGACGACGCCGAGGCCGTCGAGGACGAGGCACTCGAAGACGTCAAGCCCGGCGAAGAGGAAGAGGAGGGAGCCGAGAACAAGGGCTTCGTCCTCTCCGACGACGACGAGGACGACGCGCCGGCCCAGCAGGTCGCCGTCGCCGGCGCCACCGCCGACCCGGTCAAGGACTACCTCAAGCAGATCGGCAAGGTCCCGCTGCTCAACGCCGAGCAGGAGGTCGAGCTCGCCAAGCGCATCGAGGCAGGTCTCTTCGCCGAGGACAAACTGGCCAACGCCGACAAGCTCGCCCCGAAGCTCAAGCGCGAGCTGGAGATCATCGCCGAGGACGGCCGCCGCGCCAAGAACCACCTCCTGGAGGCCAACCTCCGCCTGGTGGTCTCTCTGGCCAAGCGTTACACCGGCCGCGGCATGCTCTTCCTGGACCTCATCCAGGAGGGCAACCTCGGTCTGATCCGCGCGGTGGAGAAGTTCGACTACACCAAGGGTTACAAGTTCTCGACGTACGCCACCTGGTGGATCCGTCAGGCGATCACCCGCGCCATGGCCGACCAGGCCCGCACCATCCGTATCCCGGTGCACATGGTCGAGGTCATCAACAAGCTCGCGCGCGTGCAGCGTCAGATGCTCCAGGACCTGGGCCGCGAGCCCACCCCGGAGGAGCTGGCCAAGGAACTCGACATGACCCCGGAGAAGGTCATCGAGGTCCAGAAGTACGGCCGTGAGCCGATCTCCCTCCACACCCCCCTGGGTGAGGACGGCGACAGCGAGTTCGGTGACCTGATCGAGGACTCCGAGGCGGTCGTGCCGGCCGACGCCGTCAGCTTCACGCTCCTCCAGGAGCAGTTGCACTCCGTCCTCGACACTCTCTCCGAGCGCGAGGCGGGCGTCGTCTCGATGCGCTTCGGTCTCACCGACGGTCAGCCGAAGACCCTCGACGAGATCGGCAAGGTGTACGGCGTCACCCGCGAGCGCATCCGCCAGATCGAGTCCAAGACCATGTCGAAACTGCGCCACCCGTCGCGTTCCCAGGTGCTGCGCGACTACCTCGACTAGGTCGCGGTCGTACGACACGCAAGGCCCGGTTTCCCGCGACGGGAGGCCGGGCCTTCGTGCTGAGCCGGTGCGGATCGTCGCACCGGCGCGCGGGGAGTGCGGCTCGGCGCGTGCGGAGCGGGGCGCTTCTGTCGGAGGTGTCCCTCGTTCGTGGCGCGCGCGTGCGGGGCGCGGCCCGTTGGATCACTCTGGGTTTCTCGTGATCATCCCTGAGTGAGGAGCGCGCATGCGTCATCCGTTTGTCCGGGCCCTGTCCCGGGCGCTGACCCGGTCGCTGGTTCTGGCGGCCGCGGCAGCCGTCATACCGCTGGCGTCCGCCGCCCCTGCCACGGCCGACGGCGTCGTCGTCGGCGGATTCCCGATCGACGTGTCCGAGGGCCCGTGGACGGTGGCGCTGTCCAGCCGTGACCGGTTCGGGGGTACGCGGGCCGGTCAGTTCTGCGGCGGTGTGGCTGTCGGCCGGACCACCGTACTGACCGCGGCCCACTGCATGGGCGAGGACGTCCTGGGGGCGCCGCCACACCGTGCGAAGGACCTGAAGGTCATCACCGGGCGTACGGACCTGACGTCGGCCCAGGGCAGGGAGATCGCCGTGCGCGACACCTGGGTCAATCCCGGCTACGACAGACTCAGCAACGCCGGGGACTTCGCCGTGCTCACCCTCGCCGAGGCCCTCCCGGAGAACTCGGTCATCGGGATGGCGGGGGCGGGCGATCCTGCCTACCGGCCCGATACGAGTGCCACGGTCTACGGCTGGGGTGACATCACGGGAGGCGGCGACTACGCGCGCAGTCTGCGGGCCGCGCGGGTGCACGTGCTGTCCGACTCGCTCTGTGAGCGGGCATATCCGGGCAGCGCCGACGGGACGTACCGAGCCGACAGCATGCTGTGCGCGGGCGAGGCCGTGGGGGGACCGGACGCCTGCCAGGGGGACAGCGGTGGACCGCTGGTGGCTCAGGGCCGACTGGTCGGGCTCGTGTCCTGGGGGAGCGGTTGTGGACGGCCCGGCAGCCCGGGCGTCTATACGCGGATCTCGGACGCCGTGAGGACGATGGGGTGGGGCGCTGCCCCCGTCCCCGGGAACGGCCGCTGAGGAGCCCTGTGCGGCGGTCTGAGAGGTTTTCCGGTCCCTCCTCCGCCTGCCGGCCCCGTAGTGGCGCGACAGAGAGACCGTGAACGGCTTACGTGAAGCGGGCGGCCACTCCTGAGTGCAGGAGTGGCCGCCCGAATCAACCGGCCTGTGCCGGAGCTGGCTCGTCGTCGAAGCGTGGGTATCAGTGCGCTTCTTCGGTTGAGCTGGCGGGAACGGTCGTCAGTCGCTCCGTCTCGTCCTGTATCTCAGCGGCGATCTTCTTGAGTTCCGGCTCGAACTTGCGACCGTGGTGGGCGCAGAAGAGCAGTTCTCCGCCGCTCGCCAAGACAACGCGAAGGTATGCCTGGGCGCCACAGCGGTCGCAGCGATCAGCGGCCGTCAGCGGGCTCGCGGGGGTCAGAACAGTAGTCACGTCGCCTCTTCTCTAGCTCGACGAGCTGTCGTACCAGGGTCAACATCCAACCAGGCCGAAAACGTTCCCGCTCGTGGCTCTTCCTCGAAAAAAATCTTTTCGAGACGGCTGTCTGATGCCGGTTGGCGGCGAATGTGCCGTATTGCGTGTCTTTGTGTCTGTACGGGTTCGCGCTGTCTGTCGTCTCTAGGGGGTGTAGGTCCGCCCGGCTGGGTTGCCGGTTGTTGATGAGGACGTGCCCGGAGCCTAAATGGTTCATGCCTGGAAGGGAACGTGATATGTACTTCACTCCATCGAGGGATCGAACAGGTATGCGACTCTGGATTAGTGTTACTTCAGACGAGGGTGGCGTTACATCGGCTCTACCAGGCCTCGGTACCCTCTGAGCGGCGACCGAAGCCGGGCCCTTACCCATCAGGGCTCCAACTGAAATTCAGCGAGGAGCGAACCGCGTGACCGCCGATACGTCCGTGCCGTCCACAGCGCTGCTGGCAGGAGCAGACCGGGACGGTTCCAACTACACCGCGCGGCACCTGCTCGTCCTTGAGGGGCTGGAGGCCGTACGCAAGCGCCCGGGCATGTACATCGGGTCGACCGACAGTCGCGGCCTGATGCACTGCCTCTGGGAGATCATCGACAACTCCGTGGACGAGGCCCTCGGGGGCTACTGCGACCACATCGATGTCGTCCTGCACGACGACGGCTCCGTCGAGGTGCGGGACAACGGCCGCGGCATCCCCGTGGATGTCGAGCCCAAAACCGGCCTCTCCGGTGTCGAGGTCGTCATGACGAAGCTGCACGCCGGCGGCAAGTTCGGCGGCGGTTCGTATGCCGCTTCCGGCGGCCTGCACGGTGTGGGCGCGTCCGTGGTGAACGCGCTCTCGGCGCGCCTGGACGTCGAGGTCGACCGCGGGGGGAACACCCATGCGATCAGCTTCCGGCGCGGTGTGCCCGGCTCCTTCACCGCCGTCGGTCCTGACGCCACGTTCGAGCCGGGTGGCCTGCGAAAGACCAAGCGGGTCCCCAAGACCCGTACCGGCACGCGTGTGCGGTACTGGGCGGACCGCCAGATCTTCCTGAAGGACGCCAAGCTCTCGCTGGAGAACCTCCATCAGCGGGCTCGGCAGACCGCGTTCCTGGTGCCGGGCCTCACCATCGTCGTCCGTGACGAGGTCGGGCTCGGAGAGGGCGGCAGCAAGGGCGAGGAGTCCTTCCGCTTCGACGGCGGCATCAGCGAGTTCTGCGAGTACCTGGCTACCGACAAGCCGGTCTGCGACGTCCTCCGCTTTTCGGGACAGGGCACCTTCAAGGAGACGGTCCCGGTCCTTGACGACCACGGCCAGATGACACCCACCGAGGTCACCCGCGAACTGGGTGTCGACGTGGCGCTCCGCTGGGGAACGGGCTACGACGCGACCCTCAAGTCGTTCGTGAACATCATCGCCACGCCGAAGGGCGGTACCCATATGGCGGGGTTCGAGCAGGCCGTCTCGAAGACGATGAACGAGGTACTGCGCGCCAAGAAGCTGCTGCGTGTGGCCGAGGACGACATCGTCAAGGACGACGCACTGGAGGGCCTCACCGCGGTCGTCACCGTGCGTCTCGCCGAGCCGCAGTTCGAGGGCCAGACCAAGGAGGTGCTCGGCACCTCGGCTGCGCGCCGCATTGTGACGAGCGTGGTGTCGAAGGAGCTCAAGGACTTCCTGACCTCCACCAAGAGGGACGCCGCGGCACAGGCCCGCGTCGTCATGGAGAAGGCCGTGGCAGCCGCGCGTACGCGCATCGCGGCCCGTCAGCACAAGGACGCTCAGCGTCGTAAGACGGCCCTGGAATCGTCCTCGCTGCCCGCCAAGCTCGCCGACTGCCGCAGTGACGATGTCGAACGCAGCGAACTGTTCATCGTGGAGGGCGACTCCGCGCTCGGTACGGCCAAGCTCGCCCGGAACTCGGAGTTCCAGGCGCTGCTCCCGATCCGGGGGAAGATCCTCAACGTCCAGAAGTCGTCCGTGACCGACATGCTCAAGAACACCGAGTGCGGCGCGATCATCCAGGTCATAGGGGCGGGATCTGGTCGTACGTTCGATATCGACGCGGCTCGCTACGGCAAGATCATCATGATGACCGACGCCGACGTCGACGGCTCCCACATCCGCACCCTGCTGCTGACCCTGTTCCACCGCTACATGCGGCCCATGGTCGAAGCGGGCCGGGTGTTCGCCGCGGTGCCGCCGCTGCACCGTATCGAGCTCGTCCAGCCGAAGAAGGGCCAGGACAAGTACGTCTACACGTACTCGGACCGTGAGCTGCGCGAGAAGCTGCTGGAGTTCCAGAGCAAGGGCGTCCGCTACAAGGACTCGATCCAGCGCTACAAGGGCCTCGGGGAGATGGACGCCGATCAGCTGGCCGAGACCACGATGGATCCGCGTCATCGCACGCTGCGTCGGATCAACCTCTCCGACCTGGATTCTGCCGAACAGGTTTTCGATCTCCTGATGGGCAACGACGTGGCTCCGCGGAAGGAGTTCATCTCCAGCTCGGCGGCGACGCTGGACAGGTCTCGAATCGACGCCTGACCCATCCGGGTTCCGGTGCCGGCGCAGTGCTTCCCAGTGCTGCGTCGGCACCGTTCTCCACCCTGGGGTGGACCACCGTCCCACCGTGAATCCACCCGCGATCCACCCTCGCTCCGATTCTCTGGCCTGCCGTTTTCCGTAGCGTCGAAGGCGTCGACAGCACCCGCTGCCGACAGCCGCTCCTTCTTCGCCCACGGAGGCCTGATGTCCGGGCTCGTTGACGCCTCGCTGATCGTCGCCGTCGTCGCCCTGGTGGTCGTACGACAGTTTCGTACACGCCGGATAGACACGGACCGGCGCTGGTGGCTTGTGCCCGTGATCCTGGCCGTCGTGGCGCTGCGCGGGCCCGGGCTTGTCGACATACACCACCGCACGGCGTCGATCACCCTGCTCGCGGTCGAACTGCTCATCGGCCTCGTGACCGGAGCCGGCTGGGCCTGGACCACCCGTGTCTGGGCGGAGCCGGACGGTGAGGTGTGGAGCCGGAGCACCAGGGCGAGTCTCGCCGTATGGGCGATCGGGATCGGACTTCGCGCAGCCCTTTTCGCCCTGGGCGCGACACTCGGCGTCCACCAGGACACCTCGGCCCTTCTCCTCGCGCTCGCGGCGACGCTCCTGCTCCGCGCCGGAATCCTGCACCGGCGAGTCCGGTTCCTGCACCAGACCTCCCCGCACACCGAGCCACCGCATCCGGCGTCCGCGCCCTCGGCGCACGGGTGGACCACGGCTTACGGTGACGGCGTGCGGTCGCGGAAGGAGCGCGTGTGACGAAGAACGACTGGTTGCGCTGGCCCTCCCAGGAAGCGCTGGGCCGCGAGGGAATCTCACGCAACCGCCGTCGGCTCGCCTGGGCCACCCGGATGCTGGTCCTCGGCATGCTGCTGTGGGGAGCCGTCAGCAGCAATCCGCTCCGGGGCTGGGGTGCGACGCTGGCCGTCGGGGGAGTCGGCGTCGCCGCGCTGCTCGCCCGGGCGCTCTATCGGACCACCTTCCAGCACCGACTGTGGCCCTCTCTGACGCTTCTGCTGCTGCTCCAAGGCCTCGCGGTCGCGGGACAGGCCGCGGGCTTCCGGGTGCCGGCGCTCGTCCTGTGGTGCGGATGCGCGATCACGGCCCTGGAAAGAATGCCCCTGTCGGCCGCCCTGCCCATGAGCGTGGTGGCCCTCGGTTCGTACGCAGTGGTCAACGACGACGCCTTGCTCACCACGACCGTCACCAGCATCGGTCTCGCACTCCTCGGATACGTCCTGCGACTCGACGCCGAAGCTCGCGGCAACACCCAGTTGCTCCTCGCCCGGGAGCGGGCCGCCCGTGCAGCGGAAACGGAGTCGGCGGCGCTCGCGGAGCGTGCCCGGATAGCGCGGGAGATCCACGACGTACTGGCGCACAGTCTCTCGGCACAGCTGGTGCACCTGGAAGCGGCCCGCCTGCTGATCGAGCGGGGCGCCGGCCGCGACCGCATCCTCGAACGGGTGGTGGCGGCGCGGGGGATGGCCCGCGACGGTCTGGCCGAGACGCGACACGCACTGTCCGCCCTGCGGGGCGAGATGTCCCCGCTGGAGGACTACCTGAGTGAGCTCATCGGCGCGACCGACGCTGTGGGCGTCACCATTACGGGTGAGCGCAGACCGCTGTCGGCCGAAGCGTCGCAGGCCGTGCGCCGGGTTGCCCAGGAGGCACTGACGAATGTCCGCAAGCACGCACCGGGCGCCGCGGTCCAGGTTCGGCTGGAGTACGGCGAGCACCAAGTGACCCTGGATGTGAGGGACACGGGTGGTTCGCCGGGCGAACTCACCGGGGTGGGTGGCGGGTACGGTCTGCTGGGTATGCGGGAGCGGGCCGAGTTGCTGGGGGGTTCGCTGGCGGCCGGACCCGACGAGAAGGGCTTCGTGGTGACACTGAGGGTGCCGACGTGACGGACGTGGTCGGCCGGAAAATCGCGCGGGTCGTGGTCGCGGACGATCAGACCGTCGTACGAGAAGGCATCGTGATGCTGCTCGGCCTGCTGCCCGGGATCGAGGTCGTCGGAGCGGCCGGAGACGGGGACGAGGCCGTGCGGTTGGCCGGTGAACTCGCGCCGGACGTGGTGCTGATGGACCTGCGCATGCCGCGTTGTGACGGTGTCGAGGCGACCCGGCGGATCAGGTCGGAGCATCCTGGGACGCAGGTCGTTGTGCTCACGACCTTCGCGGACGACGAGTCGCTGTTCCGCGCGTTGCGGGCAGGGGCGCGCGGCTATCTCACCAAGGACGCGGACGGGGACGAGATCGTCAGAGCGGTGCACAGTGTGCTGTCAGGAGAGGCGGGGCTCGCGCCGAGCATCCAACGGCGGCTTCTGGAGCGGCTGACGGAGCCGGAGAAGGCGCCTCCCGCGCTCGCCGAGCCGCCCGACGGGCTCACCACGAGGGAGGCCGAGGTGCTGGTGCTGATCGCGGACGGACTCAGCAACCAGGAGATCGCGCACAAGCTGCATGTCTCCACGGCGACCGTGAAGACCCACATCAACAACCTCTTCGCCAAGACGGGAATCAAGGATCGTGCGCAGGCGGTGCGTTACGCCTACGGCAAGGGATTGGTGCGGCCTCCCACGCGGTGAGTCACCTGATGGGGTGAACTGCGTGGGGAACAAGAGTCGGGGAACTTCCCGTTCTGTCCATCCTTGGGCATGCAGTCAAGCACCGGTCGCCCTGGACGCGGGAGCGGCCCTGAGATTTCGGCCGAGACCCAAGAAGGTCGTGAGGCCGTCCCGACCCACGAGGGGGTGAGCGGGGACACACGGTTCGACGACCCCTGGTACGACGCGCTTGCCTCTGGCTGGGGCGAGTTGGACGGCACGGGTGCGCCCGCCCCCGTCGTTCCGCCCTCGCGCCGGGAGCAGGAGAGCCCGGGTGGCGGCGCGGCGGACGTCTATCTGGAGGTACAGCGCAGTGCTGCCTTTCAGGAGGTACGCAGGCGGTACCGAAGGTTTGTGATCCCCGGCGTCGTTGTCTTCCTCACCTGGTACGTGGGCTATGTGGTGACCGCGACCACGGCGCCCGGTTTCATGGCCCGGCCGGTGGTGGGCGCGGTGAACGTGGCGATGCTGGCCGGCCTCGGACAGTTCCTCACGACATTCCTCTTCACCTGGGCCTATGCGAGGCACGCACGGCTGCGCAGGGACCGGGCCGCGCTCGATCTGCGCTGGGACACCCAGGAACTGACGCGTGGCCTTCGAGGCGGTGGATCGTGACCGGCAATCATCAGATGCTGGCGTTGGTGCTGTTCAGTGCGTTTGTGGCCGTCACGCTGGGCATCACCACCTGGGTGAGCCGGCACCGACAGGGCTCGGCGGAGGAGTTCTACGCGGGCGGGCGGCTCTTCTCACCGATGGAGAATGGTTTTGCCATCGCGGGCGACTACATGTCGGCCGCGTCCTTCCTCGGGATCTCCGGCCTCATCGCTCTCTTCGGCTACGACGGGCTGCTGTACTCGGTGGGCTTCCTGGTGGCCTGGCTGGTCGTGCTGTTCCTGGTGGCCGAACTGGTGCGCAACTGCGGGCGGTTCACGCTGGCGGATGTCGTCGCGGCCCGGATGCGTGAGCGGCCGGTGCGGATCGCCGCGGGAACTTCCTCGGTCACCGTGTCCGTTCTGTATTTGGTGGCGCAAATGGTCGGCGCGGGCAGTCTGGTCGCGCTGCTGCTGGGTGGATCGAGCGAGGCGGCGCAGTCCTGGACGGTGATCGCGGTCGGCGCGCTCATGGTGGTCTATGTGTCGTTGGGAGGGATGCGGGCCACCACCTGGATCCAGATCGTCAAAGCGGTCCTACTGATGGGCGGGACGATCGCGCTGACCGTGCTGGTGCTGGTGCGGTTCCACGGCGACGTCGACCAGTTGCTGCGCACTGCGGCCGCGCGCAGCGGTCATGGTGACGCGTTCCTCGCTCCCGGGTTGAGGTACGGCGGAGACTGGACCTCGCGTCTGGACTTCATCAGCCTGGGGCTCGCCCTCGTACTGGGCACGGCCGGGCTGCCCCACATCCTCTCCCGTTTCTACACCGTGCCGACCGCTCGGGCCGCGCGCCGGTCGGTCGTCTGGTCGATCGGGCTCATCGGCGGTTTCTATCTGATGACGATCGTCCTCGGCTTCGGCGCTGCAGCGATCGTCGGACCGCAGGCGGTCCGTGGCTCGAACGCGGCCGGGAACACGGCGGTCCCGCTCCTGGCCCTCGATCTGGGTGGCGGCGCGGACTCCACAGGCGGAACGGTTCTGTTCGCGATCGTCGCCGCCATCGCCTTCGCAACCATTCTCGCGGTGGTCGCAGGCATCACCCTCGCGTCCTCGGCGTCGGTGGCACACGACCTCTACGCGTCACTGCGTCGCCCACGCGCCAAGCCGCGAAGCGAGGTGGCTGTGGCCCGGACCGCCGCGGTCGGCATCGGCGTGGTCGCGATCGCCCTCGGCCTGCTGGCCCGCGACCTCAACGTGGCGTTCCTGGTGGGACTCGCCTTCGCTGTCGCGGCGTCCGCGAATCTACCGGTGCTGCTCTACTCGCTCTTCTGGGGCGGCTTCACGACCCGGGGCGCGGTGTGGTCGGTGTACGGGGGGCTGATTCCGTCGCTGGTCCTGGTGCTGCTGTCGCCCGTGGTGTCGGGCAGCCCCGAATCGCTGTTCCCGGGAGTGGACTTCCAGTACTTCCCGCTGCAGAACCCGGGGCTCATCTCGATCCCGCTGGGATTCCTCGCCGGCTGGCTCGGCACGGTCACCTCGGCGGAGGACCCGGACGAGGCCAAGCACGCGGAGACCGAGGTGCGGTCGCTCACGGGGGCGGGGGCCGTCTAGGCCCTGTCGTCAAATTCCCGTCGTCGCCGGGCAGGCGGGAATTTGACGACAGGACCTAGCGGGCGGCGACTTCACCGTCGTACGCCGCTGAGCGGGGGAGCGGCTCACGGGGCCACCCATGCGTACTGGTGTTCGGGGCGGCCGGTGTCGCCGTACTTGAGGGAGAGGCGGAGACGGCCTTCCTGTTCCAGGTGGCGGAGGTAGCGCTGCGCCGTGGAGCGGCTCAGGCCTGTCTTCGCGGCCACCTCGTGAGCCGAGAGCGGATGGCCGGCGCGGTGGAGCACACCGCAGATGAGATCCGTGGTCGGTTCCGAGTGACCGCTCGGCAGGCCGGGGGACGCGGGGCCGGGTGGCGTGCGCAGGGCGCCGAAGATCCGGTCGACCTGCTCCTGGCCGGCCTGGCTCCGGTCGCCGACGTGGTCGACGGTGCGGCGCATGGCGGCGTAGGAGTCCAGACGGGTGCGCAACGCCGCGAAGGTGAACGGCTTGACCAGGTAGTGCACCGCGCCCAAGCGCATCGCGGTCTGCACGGTCACCACGTCACTCGCCGCCGTGATCATGATGACGTCGGTGCAATGGCCCTGCTCCCGCATGCGGTGGACGAGTTCGAGTCCCGTCTGGTCGGGCAGGTAGTGGTCGAGCAGGACCAGGTCGATCGTGCCCTGCTGTACTGCGGCCAGAGCCTGGGCGGCGCTGTGCGCGCGGGCGGCCACCCTGAACCCGGAGACCTTTCCCACGTACTTGGCGTTGATCTCCGCGACGCGGAGATCGTCGTCCACCACCAGGACGTCAATCATCGGGCCTCTCCCTCAGGGCCGACGAACACAACAGACCTTTGCCGGCAGAAGAACGGCTTGCGGCCAGAAGACCGATGCTGTGGCATGTGCCGTGTCTCGCGCCATTGAATGGCGTGGAGCGAGCAAGATCTTCACAACTTCGCGGGGGTCCGCCTGTTCCTCAGGTGCGGGTCGCCCACACATAACGGTGCTCCGGGCGGCCGGCGTCACCGTACTTGAGGGTGAGTCTGGCCCGGCCCGTGCGCTCCAGCAGCTTCAGATAGCGCTGGGCGGTCTGGCGGCTCACCCCGGTCCGTTCGGCGATCTCCTGGGCCGACAGGGGGCCTTCGGCGTTCACCAGGGCTCGGCGCACGAGTTCCGCGGTGGTGGAGGAGTGGCCCTTGGGGAGCTCGGGCTCGGGGCCGGAGGAAAGGGCTCCGAAGATCCGGTCCACCTCGGCCTGTTCGGCCTCGCCGCCGCTGTCCAGGGTGCGGCGCAGTTCCGCGTATGCCTCAAGTTTGGCGCGCAGCCCCGCGAAGGCGAACGGCTTGACCAGATACTGCAGTGCCCCCTGCCGCATCGCCGCCTGAACGGTCGACACGTCCCGGGCCGCCGTCACCATGATCACGTCAGTCTCACGACCGCGCCGACGCATCTCCTGGACGACCGAGAGGCCTGTTCCGTCAGGCAGATAGTGGTCCATCAGGACGAGGTCGATCTGGGGCAGGGCCTCCAGTTGCCGCAGAGCTTCGGCCGCGCTGTGCGCCTCCCCCGCGACGTGGAAGCCGGGCACCTTCTCCACGTAGGCGGCGTTGACCCGCGCCACCCGGGTGTCGTCGTCCACGACCAGGACCTCGATCATCTCGACTCCTCGTGCGGGGCGTGGGCGCCGGTGGCCGGGATGGCGGTCGGTTGGGGGAACGGTTCCGGGTCCGGGACGCGTGCGTGTTCCTCCGGGATGTGCCTGTGCCGGGGTTCCGGCGCCGGATCGGCCTCAGCGAGGGCCTCCGGCAGGACGACCGTGAACTCCGCGCCCCCGCCCTCGGCCTCGTCCGCGCGTGCGCTGCCACCCTGACGTTCCGCGAGACGGCGTACCAATGGGAGCCCGATTCCGCGTTTGCCGTGCGCTGGCGGCTTCTTCGTGGACCAACCCTCCGTGAAGATCAACTCACGCTGTTCCGCCGGGATTCCGGGCCCTGTGTCGCGCACTGGGAGGACCGCGGTACGGCCCTCCGCACGCAGTTCGACCTCCACGCGCGCGTGCGCGGTGCCGGCGACGGCGTCCAGCGCGTTGTCGACCAGGTTGCCGACGACGGTGACCAGTCCCCTGGGATCGACCAGCCGGTCCGGGAGCAGCGTCCGGTCCGAGACCCACAGGGCGACACCGCGCTCCGCCGCCACGGTGGCCTTGCCGACCAGCAGTGCGGCGAGCAGCGGATCGCGGATCTTCTCGGCGACCTGTTCCGCGGTGGCCCGATGGTCGCCGACCACCTCGCCGACGAACTCCACGGCGTCGTCGAACATCTCCAGTTCGAGCAGCCCCAGGAGCGTGTGCATGCGGTTGGCGTGTTCGTGGTCCTGGGCGCGCAGCGCGTCGAGCAGACCGTGCGTGGAGTCGAGCTCACGGCCGAGCTGCTCCAGCTCGGTACGGTCGCGCAGGGTGGCGACGGCTCCTCCGTCGTCGGTGGGCATGCGGTTCGCGACCAGGACACGCTGGCCGCGCACGGTGAGCAGGTCGGTGCCGGTCACGCGGCCGGCGAGCACATCTGTCGTACGGCCCTCACCGAGCGCCTCGTCCAGGGAGCGGCCGACAGCCTCCTCACCGATGCCCAGCAGACGCTGCGCCTCGTCGTTGAGGAGCCGGACACGGCCCGCGCGGTCCAGCGCGACGACACCCTCGCGGATGCCGTGCAGTACGGCCTCGCGCTCCGCGAGCAGCGCCGCGATGTCCGAGAACGCCAGGTCCCGGGTCTGCCGCTGCACCCTTCGGGAGATCAGCCAGGCGGCCAGGGCGCCGACGGCCATGGCGCCGCCCGCGTAGGCGAGCAGCCCCGGAATCGCGTGGAACAGCAGGGCGCGGACACTGTCGTACTCGATGCCGACAGAGACCGCTCCGATGACCTTCCCGCCGGTGTCCCGCAGGGGCACCTTGCCGCGGGCCGAGCGGCCCAGGGTGCCGCTGTCGATCTCCATGACCTCCTTGCCCGCCAGTGCCTGGCGGGGGTCGGTGGAGACCACCCGGCCGATCTGCTTCGGATCCGTGTGCGACCAGCGCACGCCCCGCATGTCCATCACCACGATGTACTCGGCCCCGCTGGCCTTCCGGATCAGCTCCGCCTCGGCCTGGACGGGCCCGTCGACGGTCGGCCTGCTTCGCTGCAGGTCCTCGGCGAGCTGGGGCTGGGCGGCGGTGGTCTGCGCGATCGCCAGCGCCCGGCGCATCGCCTGGTCGTCCAGCTGATCGCTGAGCGGCGCCAGGAACAACCCGGTCGCGAGCACCGCGACTCCCGCGGCGATGGCCACCTGCATCAGCAGCACCTGCGAGAACATGCGCCGCGGCAGACCGAGGCGCAGGCGGCGTGCGGGGGGAGTGGGGCTCATACCCATGACGGTACGGGGACGAGGGCGCCGTTCCGTAGAGGGGTGTGACGTGGATTCCTTGTCAACACTGTGGATCAGTGCCCGTACGGGGTGCTTGACGGGCGGATCCCGGCTGCGGAGGAGCCGGTGACCGGCGTAGTGCCCTCAGTGCGCCGGGGCCGCGGACTCCAGTTCGCGCAAGGCCACCACGTCCATCCGCGCCGGCGAACCCAACGCCGATCCGCAGCTCTCGGGGCGAGGCGGCAGCGCGGTGCCCTGGACGACGGTGACGCCCCACCGGCGGCCGTCGGCGTGAGCGACGGTCACCTCCCAGCGTGGTGCCGAGCCGTCAGTGCGTACGACACTCAGCGCGTCCGCCGCGTATTCGCGCGCCGCCGCGCGGACGGCCAGTTCCGCGGCCTGGCCGGGTCGCCCCCACGCGGAGCCGCCACGGCAGCCCTCCAGGACGACACGCCCCTCACGCACGCCCTGGAGGATCTCCTTGACGTGCGGGGCCTGCGCGCGGCCGTACGCGTATCCGTACGGGAGGACGAGCAACGTCGGGGAGAAGCGGTGTCCGCCGAGGTGGGTGACCTCCCAGGCGCCCTCGACCCCGGAGGCGGCCAGTTCGGCCGCGAGGGGACGGCCCAGCAACGCGCAGCAGCGGTCGCGCTTGCCGTTGGTGCAGACGAGCGCGAGGGGATCGCCGGTGTGGGGCCGTGCCTGGAGGACGGAGTCGAAGCTTCCCGGGGCACCTTGGCCGAGGGCGGCGAAGTCGAGGTCGATCAGTTGCTCGGGGGCGCGGGTCGTGGCGCTGTGCAGCCAGACGTTCCCGGGCGTGACGTGGGCCGCGTACACCTGCCTCACCGCGGGGGTACCGAAGTCGGCGTGGCGGCCCGGCCGGCGGATCAGCGCGACCCGTACGCCGGTGCCCTCGGTGGCCTTCTCCAGGGCCCGGCCGAGTGCGGGGTCCAGATGGCTCATGGTGAGCGCCTGGGCGCCCCACGGGCCCGGTTGTTCCAGCAGCAGCCAGGTCCTCGCGGTCGCGGCGGTTCCCGCGATGGGCTCGTCGAGGTCCCGGGAGACGGTTGCGCACCTACTCACAGAGGTGAGCCTAACCTGACCTCGGGGCGGGGATGCTCTTCGTCGCGCTGAACGGGTGATTCCGGTGTCCTCGGGCTACGGGCGAGAGGAGTCCCGCGCGCGGGGATCCTCGCAGGGGTGGAGCCGGTGGCCGAGCCAGGGGACATGGCGGCCCACGCGCGGCTCGTCCGCCGCCACGGGAGCCGCGTCGTCTTCGTCGAGCCCGGCCGACACGGCCGCGGAGGGGTGAGCGCGGGCTGACGCGGCGACGCGTACGGCGAGAGGGCCGGCGCGGCCGGGTCGTGTCCACGAGGACGCTGATCGCCGTGTCCAGTGGGCGCCCGGACGTGCGGTGACGCGCCGTCGGCGATCCGGACGGTGAGCCGGATCAGCGGCGGTGGGTCAGTGAACCTTCGTCGCGGTGGCCGGGTGAGCGCGTCGGCAGAGCGGCGCCGAGGGCGGGCGAAGAGCGAGGATGAGAGTGCCGCCGATGCCCAGGACGGTGACCGCGGAGCGGTCGAAGCGGAGCGAATCGGTGGCTGCCGTGGCGATCGCGGCGCCCCTGGGCCAGGCAGCCCGTCACTCCGGTGCCACGCCCGGCCCGTGGCCGCGCCTACCGCTGGAAGTCGATCACTCGGCGACGACTCCTCCGGCTCGTATCCTGGGTCGCATTCGTTCCTCGTACGCGCGCGGGGCCCCGAGCCGGTGTGCGCGTCGGCGTGAGAGAGGCCGCAGATTTTGAGTCAGCCGGGTCCGAGCCAGAGCCATCGGCAGATCCCCGTCGTCGTCCTCGCCGGTTTCCTCGGATCCGGCAAGACCACCCTCCTCAACCACCTCCTCCATCGCAGCGGTGGCAGTCGTATCGGGGCCATCGTCAACGACTTCGGGGCCATCGAGATCGACGCGATGGCCGTCGCGGGGGCGCTGGGGGACTCCACGGTGTCGCTCGGCAACGGATGCCTGTGCTGTGCTGTCGACGCGAGCGAACTCGATGTCTATCTTGACCGACTCACTCAGCCCTCGGCCCGGATCGACGTCATCGTCATCGAGGCCAGCGGGCTCGCCGAGCCGCAGGAACTCGTGCGGATGCTGCTCGCCAGTGAGAATCCCCGGGTCGTGTACGGGGGGCTCGTCGAGGTCGTCGACGCCGTCGAGTTCGACGGCACTCGGGTGAAGCACCCCGAGATCGACCGGCATCTCGCGCTCGCCGATCTCGTCGTCGTCAACAAGGTCGGGCAGGTCCCCGATGGTGGTGAGCGGGTTCTGGGGACCGTGCGTGGGCTGGTCGACCGTGCCGCTGTGGTCCCCGCCGACTACGGACGGGTCGACCCCGAGTTCCTCTTCGACTGCCGACCGACCGAGGAGCGCATCGGTCAGTTGACCTTCGACGACCTGCACCAACACGAGGAGGGCAGTGCGGAAGCCCATTCCGGGCATCTGCACGCCGCCTACGACAGTCTCTCCTTCAGCTCCTCGACTCCGCTCGACCCGCGTCGGCTGATGGACTTCCTCGACAGCCGGCCCGAAGGGCTCTACCGCATCAAGGGGTACGTCGATTTCGGGCCGCACGACCCGGGCAACCGGTACGCCGTGCACGCCGTCGGGCGGTTCCTGCGGTTCTATCCCGAGCCCTGGGCCGCCGGTGAGCCCAGGCTCAGTCAGCTGGTCCTCATCGGGTCCGGCATCGGACTGCCCACCCTCGGCAAGGAGCTGGAGGCCTGTATGGACGACGCCCCACACGCCGACGAGCACAGCATGTGGGGCGTCCTGAGATACGTACAGGAGCAGAGTCCGGAGGACTCCGGAGAGGCCGGCTGACCTACACCGGGCCCGTCACCACACCCACCGTCCTCGGCAGCGACACGCCCGAGCCGTCGCGGCGCGGGTCCATCTCCGGGAGCTCCGCCGGGGTGCCGTTCCTCTGGGACGCACGTGCCGGGGTCGGGCCCGCCCAGGCCAGGGACAGACAGTCCTCGCCCTTCAGGAACCGCTGGCAGCGGACGCCTCCGGTGGCGCGCCCCTTGCGCGGATACTGGTCGAAGGGCGTCAGCTTCGCCGTCGTCTGCACGGAGTCGTCCAGAGTGCCGCGCGAGCCGGCCACCGTGAAGACGACCGCCTCCACCGCCGGGTCCACCGCCGTGAACGAGATCACCTTGGCGCCGTCCGTGAGCTTGATGCCGGCCATACCGCCCGCCGGCCTGCCCTGCGGGCGGACATGGGCGGCCTGGAAGCGCAGCAACTGGGCGTCGTCCGTGATGAAGACCAGGTCCTCCTCGCCGGTACGCAGCTCCGTGGCCCCGATGATCCGGTCGCCGTCCCTGAGCGTGATGACCTCCAGCTCCCCCTTGTTGGAGGGATAGTCGGGGACCACACGCTTGACGACGCCCTGCTCCGTGCCGATCGCGAGGCCCGGCGACGACTCGTCGAGTGTCGTCAGGCAGACCACCGTCTCGCCGTCCTCCAGGGAGAGGAACTCCGACAGCGGGGCCCCGCCCGAGAGGTTGGGCGCCGCCATCGTGTCGGGGAGGCGTGGGAGGTCGATGACGTTGATACGCAGCAGGCGGCCGGCCGACGTCACCGCGCCCACCTCGCCCCGCGCCGTCGCCGGTACCGCGGAGACGATCAGGTCGTGCTTCGCCCGGCGGCCGTCCTCGTCCGCCGGGAACGGCTCACCGTTCGCCGTACGTGCCAGCAGGTCCGTCGAGGAGAGCAGGACCCGGCACGGGTCGTCGGCCACCTGGAGCGGGACGCCGGCCGCGGGGGCGGCGCCGGCCGACTCCAGCAGGACCGTACGACGCTCGGTGCCGAACTTCTTGGCCACCGCGGCCAGTTCGGTCGAGACCAGCTTGCGCAGTTCCGCGTCCGACTCCAGGATCCGGGTCAGCTCCGCGATCTCGGCGGCCAGCCGGTCCTGCTCGGACTCCAGCTCGATCCGGTCGAACCGGGTCAGCCGGCGCAGCGGGGTGTCCAGGATGTACTGCGTCTGGATCTCCGAGAGGGAGAAGCGCTCCATCA
The DNA here is from genome assembly GCF_033795085.1 of Streptomyces sp. AK08-02. Lineage (NCBI taxonomy): Bacteria > Bacillati > Actinomycetota > Actinomycetes > Kitasatosporales > Streptomycetaceae > Streptomyces > Streptomyces sp. AK08-02. Next base: position 157,613 of record NZ_JARAZV010000019.1, on the reverse strand, counting down.
GGCGTTCCTTCGCCTGCGCGGAGTTGTCGCTGGAGCGGATCAGCCGGATGACCTCGTCGATGTCGACCAGCGCGGTGAGCAGGCCCTCGACCAGGTGCAGCCGGTCGCGGCGCTTGCCGCGGCGGAACTCCGAGCGACGCCGTACGACCTCGAAGCGGTGGTCGAGATAGACCTCCAGGAGTTCCTTCAGCCCCAGGGTGAGGGGCTGGCCGTCCACCAGCGCCACGTTGTTGATGCCGAAGGACTCCTCCATCGGCGTCAGCTTGTAGAGCTGTTCCAGGACGGCTTCCGGCACGAAGCCGTTTTTGATCTCGATGACCAGACGCAGGCCGTGGCTGCGGTCGGTGAGGTCCTTGACGTCGGCGATCCCCTGGAGCTTCTTCGAGCCGACCAGGTCCTTGATCTTGGCGATCACCTTCTCCGGGCCGACCGTGAACGGCAGTTCGGTGACGACCAGGCCCATGCGGCGCGCCGTCACGTTCTCCACCGACACCGTGGCACGGATCTTGAACGTGCCTCGGCCCGACTCGTACGCGTCCCTGATCCCGGCGAGGCCGACGATCCGGCCGCCCGTGGGCAGATCGGGGCCCGGGACGTGCCGCATCAGGGTGTCGAGGTCGGCGGCCGGGTAGCGGATCAGATGCCGGGCGGCCGAGATGACCTCGCCGAGGTTGTGCGGCGGCATGTTCGTGGCCATACCGACGGCGATGCCCGACGCGCCGTTCACCAGCAGGTTCGGGAAGGCGGCGGGCAGCGCCACCGGCTCCTGCTCCTGGCCGTCGTAGTTGGGGGCGAAGTCGACCGTGTCCTCTTCGATCGACTCCGTCATCAGGGACGTCGCGTCGGCCATACGGGCCTCGGTGTACCGCATGGCGGCCGGCGGGTCGTCGTTGCCCAGCGAACCGAAGTTGCCGTGCCCGTCGACCAGCGGCACGCGCATGGAGAACGGCTGGGCGAGACGCACCATGGCGTCGTAGATCGACGAGTCGCCGTGGGGGTGCAGCTTACCCATGACCTCGCCGACCACGCGGGCACACTTCACATAGCCGCGGTCGGGGCGCAGACCCATCTCGTTCATCTGGTAGACGATGCGCCGGTGTACGGGCTTGAGGCCGTCGCGGGCGTCGGGCAGGGCTCGGGAGTAGATGACCGAGTACGCGTACTCGAGGAAGGAGCCCTGCATCTCGTCGACGACGTCGATGTCGAGGATCCGCTCCTCGAAGTCATCGGGCGGCGGGGTCTTCGTGCTGCGGCGGGCCATCGCTGCCGGCTCCTTCTGTTTCCTGTCGTTCGCCTACGGGGCGCGCCCCTGCGGCTCACTCCTGCTGAGACTGAACGGGATCTGACGCGGACCATTGTGGACTGCCGCACTGACAACGCGGACCAAGGCCCGTCCCCGCGGCGGTGTTGGGTGTTGGCCGCCGATGCTGAAACGTACCGCCTGGAACCCGAGGAATCTCGCTGTCGGCGTACGTCCGCCGGGAACTTCGCCAGCACTCCACACGCTTGCATACAGTGGCAGGACCGGCAGGAAAACAGCGGTTGCAACAACCGCATCCGCGATCGAAGGGACGTACATGCCCATGGGTCACACGGCCACAGCCGAGGCAGGCTCCGGCGGCCTGACAGCGACCGAGCACCGCCTCGCCAACGGGCTGCGCGTGGTGCTCTCCGAGGACCACCTGACCCCGGTCGCAGCAGTGTGCCTCTGGTACGACGTCGGGTCGCGCCACGAGGTCAAGGGCCGTACCGGCCTGGCTCACCTCTTCGAGCACCTGATGTTCCAGGGTTCGGGCCAGGTGAAGGGCAACGGCCACTTCGAACTGGTCCAGGGCGCGGGCGGTTCGCTCAACGGCACCACCAGTTTCGAGCGCACCAACTACTTCGAGACCATGCCCACCCACCAACTGGAGCTCGCCCTCTGGCTGGAGGCGGACCGCATGGGCTCGCTGCTCGCGGCCCTCGACGACGAGTCCATGGAGAACCAGCGGGACGTCGTCAAGAACGAGCGCCGACAGCGCTACGACAACGTCCCCTACGGCACGGCGTTCGAGAAGCTGACCGCCCTCGCGTACCCGGAGGGACACCCCTACCACCACACGCCGATCGGTTCGATGGCGGACCTGGACGCGGCGACGCTGGAGGACGCGCGCGCGTTCTTCCGCACGTACTACGCGCCCAACAACGCCGTCCTGTCGATCGTCGGGGACATCGACCCCCAGGAGACCCTCGCCTGGGTCGAGAAGTACTTCGGATCCATCGCCGGGCACGACGGCAAGCCCGAGCCGCGCTCCGGGGCACTTCCCGACGTCATCGGCGAGGAACTGCGCGAGGTCGTCGTGGAAGAGGTCCCCGCGCGCGCGTTGATGGCCGCCTACCGGCTCCCGGAGGACGGCACGCGTGCGTGCGACGCGGCCGACCTGGCGCTCACCGTCCTCGGCGGCGGCGAGTCCTCGCGCCTCTACAACCGGCTCGTACGGCGGGACCGTACGGCGGTCGCGGCCGGGTTCGGCCTGCTGCGGCTGGCCGGAGCGCCCTCCCTGGGGTGGCTGGACGTGAAGACCTCCGCGGACGTCGAGGTGCCGGTCATCGAGGCCGCTGTCGACGAGGAGCTCGCCCGGTTCGCCGCGGAGGGCCCGACGGCCGAGGAAATGGAGCGTGCGCAGGCCCAGTTGGAGCGCGAGTGGCTGGACCGGCTCGGTACGGTCGCCGGCCGTGCCGACGAACTGTGCCGCTTCGCCGTGCTGTTCGGCGACCCGCAGCTCGCCCTGACCGCCGTGCAGCGCGTCCTCGACGTGACGGCGGAGGAGGTCCAGCAGGCCGCCAAGGCCCGGCTGCGTCCCGACAACCGCGCGGTGCTCGTCTACGAGCCGCTCACCGCCGACACTGCCACCGACACCGACGAGGAGGCGGCCAAGTGACCGAGCTCGCCACGATGGAGTTCCACCCCCAGCCCCAGGCGGGCGAGGCCCGGCCCTGGGCCTTCCCGGCCCCCGCGCGCGACACGCTCGGCAACGGCCTGACCGTCCTGCGGTGCCACCGCCCCGGCCAGCAGGTCGTCGCCGTCGAGGTGCTCGTCGACGCCCCCCTGGAGGCGGAGCCGGCCGGTCTCGACGGTGTGGCCACGATCATGTCCCGGGCCTTCTCCGAAGGCACCGACAAGCACTCCGCCGAGGAGTTCGCCGCCGAGTTGGAGCGCTGCGGCGCCACCCTCGACGCGCACGCCGACCACCCGGGTGTCCGCCTCAGCCTCGAAGTCCCCGTGTCGCGGCTCCCCAAGGGGCTCGGTCTGCTGGCCGACGCCCTCAGGGCGCCCGCGTTCACGGACAGCGAGGTCGAGCGGCTGGTGCGCAACCGGCTCGACGAGATCCCGCACGAGACGGCCAACCCGGCCCGCCGCTCCGCCAAGCAGCTGTACAAGGAGCTGTTCCCGGCGTCCTCGCGCATGTCACGTCCGCGCCAGGGCACCGAGGAGACGGTCGCGAAGATCGACGCGGCGGCCGTCCGCGCCTTCTACGAGAGGCACGTCCGGCCCGCCACGGCCACCGCCGTGGTCGTCGGCGACCTCACCGGCGTCGACCTGGACGCGCTGCTCGGCGACACCCTGGGGGCCTGGACGGGCTCGTCGGCCGAGCCGCGGCCCGTGCCGCCGGTGACCGCCGACGACACCGGCCGGGTTGTCATCGTGGACCGTCCGGGCGCCGTGCAGACCCAGTTGCTCATCGGCCGCATCGGCGCCGACCGGCACGACCGTGTCTGGGCCGCCCAGGTCCTCGGCACGTACTGCCTCGGCGGCACCCTCACCTCCCGTCTGGACCGTGTCCTGCGCGAGGAGAAGGGCTACACCTACGGTGTGCGGGCGTTCGGCCAGGTCCTGCGCTCGGCTGCCCCCTCCTCCCCCGGAGGGGCCACGGGCGCCGCGCTGCTCGCCATCAGCGGTTCCTTCGACACCCCGAACACCGGTCCCGCCCTTGAGGACCTCTGGAAGGTGCTGCGCACCCTCGCGGCCGAAGGGCTCACCGACGCCGAGCGCGATGTCGCGGTGCAGAACCTGGTCGGCGTCGCCCCGCTCAAGTACGAGACCGCGGCGGCCGTGGCCAGCACGCTGGCCGACCAGGTCGAGCAGCACCTGCCCGACGACTACCAGGCGACGCTGTACCGCCAACTCGCGGCGACCGGCACCGTGGAAGCCACCGCGGCGGCCGTCAACGCCTTCCCGGTGGACCGGCTGGTGACGGTCCTCGTCGGCGACGCGGCGACCATCGAGGGGCCTGTCCGGGCCCTCGGTATCGGTGAAGTGAGCGTCGTCCCCGCCGAGTAGCGGCATCGGCGTACACGGCAGGGGCCCGGTGGCGAAAGCGTCACCGGGCCCCTTTTTGTCCGTGTTGATGGGCAAGTTGCCCGTATTGATGGAGAGGTTGACGGTCTGCACTGTGGCATGTGCGACAAAACCCGTGATCGGTTTGTTGATTGAAAGAGGTCCCGCTTAGCGTCTGTCCGGCTGTCCGTCATGCAGTGCGCCGCAGCCGCGGCACCGGGCAGTCATCGCCGAGTCCCCGTACGGCGCGAGCCAGGGGAGCCGGGGACCCACCATGTGCAGTCCCTGGGGTGAATCGGACGCCCGCGCGCGCAGCGAGGGGGTCCGTAGGAGACCTTCCTGCTCCGAACCCGTCAGCTAACCCGGTAGGCGAGAAGGAAGGAAAGGACCAGCCACTACATGGCGTTCACCCGCGCCACCGGGAAGCACCGTCGTCCCAGCCGCCCCAGCCTTGTCACCCGTACGACCGCCCGCGCTGCCGGCGTCGCCGCCCTCGCGACCACCGGAGTCGTAGGCTCTCTCGCCGCCCCGGCGCTCGCGGCGGAGTCCGCCGTCGAGCAGACCGGACTCACCCCGGTGATCTCCATCGGCGAGTCGCTCGCTGCCCAGATCGACGCCCAGGCCGCCGCCCAGGAGCAGGCCGCCGAGAAGGCCGCCGCCGAGAAGAAGGCCTTGGCCGCCGCGCAGAAGGAGGCGGAGGAACGGGTCAAGGAGGCGCGCGAGGCGCAGGCCCGTGCCGCCCGCGAGGCCGAGCGCAAGCGCCTCAACAGCTATGTCGCCCCGATCTCCGGCTCGTACATCTCCACGGGCTACAAGGCGGGCGGCGGCATCTGGTCCTCAGGCAGCCACACCGGAGTCGACTTCCACGCCGCGTCCGGCACCACCGTGCACGCGGTGGGCTCCGGCACCGTCGTCGAGGCCGGCTGGGGTGGGTCCTACGGCAACAACATCGTGATCAAGATGATCGACGGTACCTACACCCAGTACGGTCATCTGTCGTCCATCAGCGTCTTCGTCGGCCAGACGGTCACCCCGGGGCAGCAGATAGGCCTCTCCGGGGCCACCGGCAACGTCACCGGTCCGCACCTCCACTTCGAGGCGCGCACGACCCCGGAGTACGGCTCGGACATCAACCCCGTCGCCTACCTCCGCTCGCACGGTGTGAACGTCTGACGAACCCGCGCACCACTTGTCGTGGCCCCGGCTCCCCGAGCCGGGGTTTTCGGCGTTTCGGAGGGTGGTGTGTCCAAAAAATATCCATGGATTCCGGCCTGCCGTCGGAAATTCCGGTTCTCTGCAATAGAGTCACTGAACACACGTCAATCGTCGACGTTTCACGGGGATTAAAGCGGAGGTCGGACATGCGTATTCCGGCGCACTCGGTATGCACGGCTATCCGGGACGACATCGTCGCCGGTGTCTACGAGCGCGGCAGCCGGCTCACCGAGGAACTGCTGGCGCGCCGGTACGGCGTCTCGCGCGTCCCCGTTCGTGAGGCCCTGCGCACGCTGGAGGCCGAGGGTTTCGTGGTCACCCGGCGGCACGCGGGCGCGTGCGTCGCGGAGCCCACCGAGCCGGAGGCCTCCGACCTGCTGGAGATGCGCATGCTCCTGGAGCCGCTGGGCGCCTCCCGGGCCGCCCAGCGGCGGACCGAGGCACACCTCAAGGTGCTGCGCGGCCTGGTCAGGCTGGGGCAGGAGCGGGCCAGGAGGGGCAACAGCGAGGATCTGCGCTCCCTGGGGGGCTGGTTCCACGAGACGCTCGCCCAGTCCTCCGGAAGCCAGGCCCTGGCCTCGACGCTCACCCAGCTCCGGCACAAGATCGCCTGGATGTACGCGGTGGAGGCGCCGGCCAGCCCGGTCGACTCCTGGGCGGAGCACGGGGCGATCGTGGACGCGGTGGCGCGAGGCGACAGCGAGCGGGCGCGGGCGATCACGGCGCTGCACACCGAGCGGGCGACCGCCGCACACCGACTGCGCTTTCCGGGCGGCGGAGACCGCCCGGATCGTGTGAGGACTTCGCAACATCCCGTAAACATGACGGGCCTGCGTCATTAACACGGGCGCCGTATACAAAGAGGGTTGAATTCGCGGGGGATTATTTTCGCTGCCCGCGATCGGAAATGACAAAGGGCCCGCCTGATATTCAGGCAGGCCCTTCGTGGTGTGCGAACGGTGTTTGTGAAGCGGAGTCCGCCGACACCGTCAATTGACGGACCCGCGCGGTCCTCAGACCGTCTCGGGAAGTTCCTCGAGCCCTTCGGCCACCAGCTTCGCCAGGCGGTCGAGCGCGGCGTCGGCGCCCTCCGCCTCGGAGGCGAGGACGATCTCCTCGCCGCCCTGGGCGCCCAGGCCGAGGACCGCCAGCATGGAGGCCGCGTTGACGGGGTTGCCGTCGGCCTTGGCGATCGTCATGGGGACACCGGCGGCCGTGGCCGCACGGACGAAGATGGAGGCGGGGCGGGCGTGGAGGCCCTCCGCCCAGCCGACGTTGACGCGGCGCTCAGCCATGTGATGCTGCCCTTCACTGTCTCAGGGTTGTCTAGACCATTGTTCCATAGCGTGAAGCGTGCCGGAAGGCAGGACGAAACCTGTTCCGGAACCGCGTTCGAACCCCGGCCCGGGTCCGACTTCGGTCCCCCACAGACTGCATCGCGACGCTGTCGGACGCGAGCCGTACTCTGGGGCGCATGCAGAACTCGGCGGACCGGCACGAGTACCCCGCCCACTGGGAGGCGGACGTCGTACTGCGCGACGGCGGCACCGCCCGTATCCGGCCGATCACCGCGGACGACGCCGACCGGCTGGTCAGCTTCTACGAGCAGGTGTCGGACGAGTCGAAGTACTACCGCTTCTTCGCGCCCTATCCGCGCCTGTCCGCAAAGGACGTCCACCGCTTCACCCACCACGACTTCGTGGACCGGGTGGGGCTCGCGGCCACGGTCGGCGGCGAGTTCATCGCCACCGTACGCTACGACCGAATCGACGCCGACGGACTGCCCGCCTCCGGTCCCGCCAGTGAGGCTGAGGTCGCGTTCCTGGTGCAGGACGCCCATCAGGGCAGGGGTGTCGCCTCCGCTCTCCTCGAACACATCGCGGCCGTCGCCAGAGAGCGCGACATCCGCCGCTTCGCCGCCGAGGTGCTGCCCGCCAACAGCAAGATGATCAAGGTGTTCACGGACGCCGGGTACACCCAGAAACGCAGCTTCGAGGACGGTGTCGTACGTCTCGAGTTCGACCTCGAGCCCACCGACCGCTCACTCGCCGTCCAGCGCGCGCGGGAGCAGCGGGCCGAGGCGCGCTCCGTACGACGGTTGCTCGCCCCGGGCGCCGTGGCTGTCATCGGCGTCGGCCGCGCCCCCGGTGGCGTAGGCCGCAGCGTCCTCGACCACATCAGGGACGCCGGTTTCGCCGGTGAGCTGTATGCGGTCAACAGAGCCTTCCCGGAGGAACAGAAGGACGTCGACGGAGTACCGGCCCACCGGTCGGTGCGTGACATCGAGGGCCCCGTGGACCTCGCGGTCGTCGCCGTCCCGGCCGAGTACGTCCCTGATGTCGTCACCGAGTGCGGTGAGCACGGCGTGCAGGGACTCGTCGTGGTCTCCGCCGGGTACGCCGAGAGCGGCCCCGAGGGACGGGAGCGCCAGCGTGAACTCGTACGGCACGCGCGCACGTACGGGATGCGCATCATCGGCCCCAACGCCTTCGGGGTCATCAACACCGCGGAGAACGTCCGGCTGAACGCGTCCCTCGCCCCCGAGATGCCGAGGCCCGGGAGGATCGGGCTGTTCGCGCAGTCCGGGGCCATCGGGATCGCGCTGCTGTCCCGGCTGCACCGGCGGGGAGGCGGCGTCACCGGGGTCACCGGGGTGTCGACATTCGTCTCGTCCGGCAACCGGGCCGACGTGTCGGGCAACGACGTACTCCAGTACTGGTACGACGACCCGGACACCGACGTGGTCCTCATGTACCTCGAATCCATCGGCAACCCACGCAAGTTCACCCGCCTCGCACGACGTACGGCGGCGGCCAAGCCGCTGGTGGTCGTGCAGGGGGCACGGCACGGCGGCGCCGCTCCCCAGGGACATGCCGTACGGGCCACGCGGCTGCCCCACGCGACGGTGTCCGAGCTGCTGCGGCAGGCCGGGGTGATCCGGGTGGACACGATCACCGAACTGGTCGACGCGGGGCTGCTGCTGGCCCGGCAGCCCCTGCCCGCCGGGCCCCGGGTGGCGATCCTGGGGAACTCCGAGTCGCTGGGCCTGCTGACGTACGACGCGTGCCTCTCCGAGGGACTGCGGCCGCTGGCCCCGCTGGATCTGACGACAGGTGCGTCCTCGGAGGACTTCCACCGGGCGCTGGCGGAGGCGTTGGCGGACGAGGGCTGCGACGCGGTCGTCGTCACCGCGATCCCCACGGTGGGGGAGGCTTCCGCCCAGGACGCCGCGTTGGCCGACGCTCTCCGGTCGGCCGCGGCGGAGGTCCCCGGCAAGCCGGTGCTGGTGGTGCACGTGGAGCTGGGCGGGCTCGCGGAGGCGCTGTCGGCTGCCGCCAGTACGGCACCGCAGGCGGGTTCACCGGCGCCCGGAGCCGTACCCGCGGGCGGTTCCCGGGCGTTCCGCGCGGCGGAACGCCCGCCCAACGCGGTTGCGATGCCCGCGCCGGCGCCCCCGTCCGCCCCCGATTCCTGTTCCCGTCTCATCCCCGCCTATCCCGCCGCCGAGCGCGCCGTGCGGGCCCTCGGTGAAGCCGTGAAGTACGCCCAGTGGCGGCGGGAGGCCGCCGAACCCGGCAAGGTGCCCGAGTCCATCGACGCGGACATCGACGAGAAGAGGGCCGCCGCGCTGATCGGCGGTCTCCTCGCGCGCGGGCAGGGGCTCACCCTCGGGCCGGACGAGACGTCCGAGCTCCTCGGGACGTACGGCATCCCGGTGCGCGGGGCCCTGCCCGCCCCGAGCGCCGACGACGCCTCGGCCGCCGCGAGGACCCTCGGTTACCCGGTCGCCCTCAAGGCCACCGCCCCGCACCTGCGGCACCGCGCCGACCTGGGCGGCGTACGCCTGGATCTCGCGGACGAGGAACAGCTGCGGCGGGCGTACGCCGAACTGACCGGTCTCTTCGGGAACCCGGAGGAGACGCGGCCCGTGGTGCAGGGGATGGCACCGCGGGGAGTCGACACCGTCGTACGGGCGGTCATCGACCCGGCGGCCGGAGCGGTGCTCTCCTTCGGCCTCGCCGGTCCCGCCTCGCAGCTGCTGGGGGACGTCGGTCACCGGCTGATACCGGTGACCGACCGCGACGCGGCCGCACTGATCCGGTCGATCCGGACGGCGCCACTCCTCTTCGGCTGGCGCGGCTCGGCGCCGGTCGACAGCGAGGCGCTGGAGGAGCTGCTGCTCAAGGTGTCGCGGCTCGTGGACGACCATCCCGAGGTCATCGCGGTCTCCCTGGAGCCGGTGGTCGTCGCGCAGCACGGCCTGAGCGTGCTCGGGGCGTCGGTGCGGCTCGCGCCCCCGCCCGTCCGCGACGACCTCGGTCCCAGGACACTTCCTGTGTACTGAGCGGTGCCTCGCAGTCAGTGGGCCCCCGTAAGATGGCCACATGGCCAAGACCAGTACGTCGACCCAGGGGCTGCGAGCGGCGATCGAGCGCAGCGGCTACTACCCGGCCCTCGTGGCCGAGGCGGTGGAGGCCGCGATCGGCGGCGACTCCATCCGGTCGTACCTGGTCCACCAGGAGACGACATTCGACGCGAACGAGGTGCGTCGGCACGTGACCGTGCTCGTCCTCACGGGCAACCGTTTCATCGTCAGCCACACCGACGAGCAGGCCGAGGACACCACCTCCCCGACGCCGTACGCCACCACGTCCACGGAATCCGTGAAGCTCGGCCGGATCTCGTCCGTGGTCGTCAGCCGGGTCGTGGCCAACCCGGAGTCGTACACCCCGGGCACGCTGCCCCGCGAGGTCGTCCTGACCATCGGCTGGGGCGCCGTCTCCCGGATCGACCTGGAGCCGGCCGCCTGCGGGGACCCCAACTGCGAGGCGGACCACGGCTACACCGGCAGTTCGACGGCGGACGACCTGAGCCTGCGGGTCAGCGAGGCCGGAGACGGCCCGGAGACGGTCCGCCAGGCCCTCGTCTTCGCGCAGGCCCTCTCGGAAGCGACTGCGGACGTCGCCCGCTGATGGCGCAGCCGACCGCCTGGGACCACCCGGAACCGCTCGCCGTCTCCTCCGCCCCCGTCCCGCAGTACGGCACGGGCTCGCTGGCCGACCTGCTGCCCACCCTGGCCGCCGGCATGGACGTACCGGGCATGTCCGCCGCGATCCCGGAGCTGGCGCCCGCCGACCGGAACTGTGTGTTCCTGATCGACGGACTGGGCTGGGAGCAACTGCGCGACCACCCGGACGAGGCCCCCTTCATGAGCTCGCTCATGAGCAGCTCGCGCGGCGACACGGGACGCCCGATCACCACCGGGTACCCGGCGACCACCGCGACTTCCCTCGCCTCCGTGGGCACCGGACTCCCGCCGGGCTCACACGGCCTGCCCGGCTACACGGTGCGCAATCCGGCCACCGGCGAGCTGATGAACCAGCTGCGCTGGCAGCCGTGGTCGGACCCGCGCGCGTGGCAGCCGTATCCCACGGTGTTCCAGCTGGCGCACCAGGCCGGGGTGCACACGGCCCAGGTCTCCTCGCCGACCTTCGAGAACACCCCGCTGACGAAGATCGCACTCAGCGGCGGAACGTTCCGGGGAAAGCTCTCCGGCGAGGACCGCATGGACATCGCGGCCGAACAACTGGCCGCCGGTGACCGCTCGCTGGTCTACACGTACTACGCGGAGGTGGACGGCAAGGGCCACCGCTTCGGCGTCGACTCGGACCCCTGGCGCGGTCAGCTCATGTACGTCGACCGGCTCGTCCAGCGGCTGGCGGAACAACTCCCGCCGCGCGCCGCGCTGTACGTCACCGCCGACCACGGCATGATCGACATCCCGTTCGACGAGCAGCACCGCATCGACTTCGACGAGGACTGGGAACTGCGCGCCGGTGTCGCCCTGCTGGGCGGCGAGGGCCGCGCGCGGCACGTGTACGCGGTTCCGGGCGCCGAGGCGGATGTGCTGACCTGCTGGCGCGAGGTACTCGGTGAGCAGTTCTGGGTGGCCTCGCGTGACGAGGCGATCGCGGCGGGCTGGTTCGGTCCGTCGGTCGACGAACGCGTGTACGGGCGGATCGGTGACGTGGTCGCGGCGGCCCGGGACGACGTCCTGATCGTCGCCTCGGAGCGGGAGCCCAGGGAGTCGGCGATGGTCGGCAACCATGGCTCGATGACCCCTGCGGAACAACTGGTCCCGCTGCTCCAAGTACGCTCCTGACGCCCGTCCCTGTCCGGCAGTCCCCGCCCGACCCCTCCGCCCGTCCTCCGCGTCACCCGCGTATCTCGCCGAAAGGTGCTCGACCTCCCATGCCCGAGCTGGTGTTCTTCTCCGGAACGATGGACTGCGGGAAGTCGACGCTGGCGCTCCAGATCGGACACAACCGGTCGGCACGGGGGCTTCAGGGGGTGATCTTCACGCGCGACGACCGGGCGGGGGAGGGGAAACTGTCCTCCCGGCTCGGTCTGGTGACGGAGGCGGTCGAGGCGGGCGTGGGCATGGATCTGCACGCCTATCTGGTGGACCAGATGTCCAGGGGCGGCAAGGTCGACTACGTGATCGTGGACGAGGCACAGTTCCTCGCGCCGGAGCAGATCGACCAGTTGGCGCGAGTGGTGGACGACCTGGGGCTGGATGTCTTCGCGTTCGGCATCACCACCGACTTCCGTACGAAGCTCTTCCCGGGTTCCCAGCGGCTGATCGAGCTGGCGGACCGGATCGAGACCCTCCAGGTGGAGGCGATGTGCTGGTGCGGGGCACGGGCCACGCACAACGCGCGCACGGTGGACGGTGTGATGGTCGTGGAGGGCGAACAGGTCGTCGTCGGTGACGTGAACCGCACGGCCGAGGAGATCGGCTACGAAGTGCTGTGCCGACGGCACCACCGACGCCGTATGACCAGCGCCTCCGCGCACGCCTCCGTCATCTCTCCGGATGTCCTGCCGGTCAATTCGGCTTGATAGTTCTGTTCGGCAGTTCTTTCCAGCCGTTCCGATACGATGAAGGTCACAATAACGTATCGGACATTTCACGCTTCAATCTTCACTTGAAGCACACAAGTTGGCTAAGTTGACCCCCGAACACCTTCCCAAACCTGCTGTCCGCACCTGACAGTTGGCCGGGGAGGACGTACCACGGAAGGAGCTCGTCCCGCATGGCGCCGGAACGAACCCGAGATGATGGGCCGAGCCGTGAGGAGGTCCAGCAACGGATCAACAGCCTCTACGACCAGGCCGAGAGCTTCACCGGGACCTTCAACGCCACGCGCGCGATGAAGCTGGGGATACGCAGGCGCGTCACCCCGGCGCCCGAGGCCGCGCGCAGGCGCTCCGATCCCGCCCTCGACGAGATCAGCCGACCGTGGTTCGACGTGGGGCGCGCCCAGCTGGGCCCGACCGTTCCTGCGGTACTGCCGCCCGACAGGAGGCCGGCCCGTACGACGGAGGCCCGGCCCGCCCGACCCGCCGACCTTCTCCCCGAGTTGACCGCCCGTCCGGTGCCGGAGCCGTCCGCAGGGCCCGCCGCCGCGCTGGAGCCCGCGGTGGTCGCCCAGCTGCCCGCCGCACCCGTGGCCGCGTTGTCGGCCGTCCCGGCGCCGCGCCAGGAGGCTCCGAGCCCGAACGCGCTCTCGGCAGAGCCCAGCTGGTTCCCGTCGCCCTCCCAGGGTGCGGCTCCGCTCCCGGCGACCGGCGGCCTGCCCGCCGAGGCCCTCTGGCGCCTTCCGGACTCCGTCGAGCAGGCTCGCCCCCAGCCCGCCGAGGAGTGGCAGCTGCCCCAGCCGGCCGGCCTGGGCCCCGACGCGTTTCTCGACGCGGCCACGCCTCTCTACGCGGGCACGCTCCGCGACGGGGACTACGCCCTGGTCACCGAACTCCCCCTCGTCACGGAGCCGTTCCCCGTCGCCGCCGACCCGTTCCCGGCCCCCGTGCCGCAGGAGCCGTACGGCACACAGGCGCCCTACATCACGCAGACGCCGCCGCACGGGACACAGACCTCCTACGCGACGGAGTACGGCACGCAGACGCCGCCCCACGGCACGCAGACGTCGTACGCCACAGGGACCTACTACTTCGCCGCCGAGTCCGGTGCGAAGGCCGCGAAGGCGGTCGCCTTCGCCCGGGCGCAGATCGGCAGGCCGTGCGTCTGGGGCGCGGCCGGCCCGGGGTCGTACGACAACGCCGGTCTGGTCCAAGCCGCTTGGAAGGCCGCCGGGGTCGCGCTCCCGCGTGCCGTGCACGATCAGGCGAGCGCCGGCATGATGATCAACCTCGCCGACGTCCGGCCCGGTGACCTTGTCTTCTTCCATGGCGAGGCGGGCCATGTCGGGCATGTGGGCATCTCCGTCGGCGACGGAATGATGATGCACGCGCCGAATCCGGGGTCCAGGGTCCGCGAGGACTCGATCTTCGCGGCCGGTGAGGCGGCGATCCACAGCGTCCTGCGGCCCGCGTAGAGGCCATCCAGGGCTCCGTCAGTGGGCGCCCTGGATCAGAGAGAACATCGCCCCCTCGGGGTCCGTCACGATCGCCACCCGCCCGTGTGCGCTGTCGTGCGGAGGCTTCACGACGTGGCCGCCCAGGTCCACCAGCCGGGTGGCCGCCACGTCCGCGTCGGCGACCTCGAAGTACGTCCTCCAGTGCGGTCCCCGGTCGCGGGGCAGGAAGTTGCCCACGCCGTGGATACCGGCGACCGGGCGGCCCTCGACGTGCAGGGTGACGTAGTCGAAGTCCGCCGAGACCACGGCCTCCTCCTCGTACCCGAAGACGGTCTTGTAGAACTTGGCGACGCTCGACGAGTCGCGGGTCACCAGCTCGTTCCAGGCGGGGGTGCCGGGGACGCCGGTGATGCCCGTACCCAGGTGGGCGGCGGTCTGCCAGATGCCGAACACCGCTCCCATCGGGTCGGAGGCCAGTGCCAGCCGGCCCGCCTCGGCCGCGTCCAGGGGGCCCACCCCCACGGTGCCTCCCGAGTGCCGAACCATCTCCGCCGTGAGGTCCACGTCGTCCGAGGCCAGGTACGGCGTCCAGGCGACGGGGAGGTGGCGGTCCGGGGGCAGCTGGCCGATGCCGGCCACCTCCTGGCCGTCCAGCAGGGCTCGTACGTACCAGCCGAGCTGCTGCGGGCCCAGTTCGAACTCCCAGCCGAACAACTCCCCGTAGAACTCCTGGGTCGCTGTCATGCCGTGCACCATCAGACTCACCCAGCAGGGTGTGCCGGGCGCGTGCCGGGCGGGCGCTTCGCTGTTCCGGCCGGCCGACTCCCGTGCCTCGGTCATCGTCACTCTCTCCTCGACCCCTCGCGGTGGCCGTGTCACTTCCGCTGTCCGCCCCGTCGGCGGACCTGCCGCACGCCGTCGTAGGGCGTGCTCCGTCGTGTACGTCGGTCGTGCCGGGCCGCCTTCTCGCGTACCCGCAATGCTCCGTGCCGATGCTCGCACCACCCGCGGCACCGCGCGTCCGGGCCGCGCCGACCCGGCACGTCCTCGTCCCGAGGGTGCCTGAAGCGGCTTTTCCCGCCCATTTCCACGTGATTACCGCACTGTGTCCATAGGTCGTACAGCATGTGTCCGATCCCGTACGCCACGTGATCGAACCTGTCCGGCGGGAGAGTAGCCCGACCTGGCCGTCGCGGCCACCCCGTGGGTAAGGATGGAGCCATGAAAGCCATCATCTCCGCACCCGAACTAGTGAACGAACTGGCTGGTTCCCGCCCGCCGGTCCTCCTCGACGTCCGCTGGCAGTTGAGCATGCCCGCCCCAGGTGGCGCGGCGCCTTTCGACGGGCGTGCCGAGTACTCCGCAGGGCACCTTCCCGGGGCGGTCTTCGTTGACCTGGACAGGGAACTCGCCTCGGCCTCGGGGCCGGCCGGGCGGCATCCGCTGCCCGAGCCGGAGGTGTTCGGCGCCGCCATGCGCCGCGCGGGCGTCTCGTCCGGCGTTCCGGTGGTTGTGTACGACGGCGGACAGGGCTGGGCGGCGGCCCGTGCCTGGTGGCTGCTGCGCTGGACGGGTCACCCGGACGTGCGGGTTCTCGACGGCGGGTTGCCGTCCTGGGAGGGGGCGCTCGACACGGACGTGCCCGCGCCCGCCGAGGGCGACTTCACACCGGTGCCGGGAGCGGTGGAGCTCCTCGACGCGGACGGGGCCGCCGCGCTGGCCCGCTCCGGGCTGCTGCTCGACGCACGCGCGGGGGAGCGTTACCGGGGCGAGGTCGAGCCCATCGACCGGGTCGGCGGACACATCCCGGGCGCGGTCTCGGCGCCCACGAACGAGAACGTGGGCGCGGACGGGCTCTTCCTGCCCGCGGACGAGCTGACGGCCCGTTTCAAGACCCTGGGCGCGGCGGACGCCACCGCGGTGGGTGTCTACTGCGGCTCGGGCGTCTCGGGCGCCCACGAGGTCCTGGCCCTGGCGGTGGCGGGCATTCCGGCCGCCCTGTACGTCGGGTCGTGGTCGGAATGGTCGGGGGATCCGACGCGGCCCGTGGCCGTGGGACCCGATCCGCAGTAGCCCGAACGAGTGGTGTGTACGACTGTGGGGGCCGCATTCGACGGATGCGGCCCCCACAGTCGTACGAGTAGCCCGTACGGGTGGCTACTCCTTGTTCTTCCGGCGTGTGCCGAACACGATCTCGTCCCAGCTCGGTACCGCCGCTCTCCGGCCGGGACGGACGCCGTCCGCCTCGGCCTGGCGGTCGGTGGCACCGACGAGGCGGTCGCGGTGGGCGCCGACCGAGCGGGGCATGAGCACGTCCGCGTAGGCGGAACCGGCCGAGGCCGCGGGAGCCGGGGGCTCCTCCACCTCGGGTTCGGTCACCGGTTCCTCCGGGGCTTCCGTGGAGGAGGGTCGTTCCGGCACGACCATGTCGCCGCGGAAACTCGGTACCGCTTCCAGAAGGCTCGTCAGCGAGTCACGCTCGCTCGCGCTGACGCCCTCCTCGGTGAGCTCGGCGGACGGCGCGGGCAGGGCCGGACGGTCCAGCGGGCGGTCGCGCGGCAGCCGGGCGATGCGCGGTACGAACGGGAAGCTGGGTTCGGGCGCCGCGAGGTCGTCCGACTCGCCGATCAGCGAGCGGGCCTCCTCGTCGACGGCCTGTACGAGCCGCCGGGGCGGGTCGTACGTCCAGCTCGCCGAGTGGGGTTCGCCGGCCACCAGGTAGACCAGCAGGACTTCCCAGGTGCCGTCGTCGCGGCGCCAGGAGTCCCACTGGACGGTGTCCTTCTCGGCGCCACGGATCAACAGCCGTTCCTGCACGGCCTCGCCGAGCTGTGGACCGGCGTTCTCACCGGGCCGACGGACCGGAGTCTTCCGGGCCCGCTCGGCCATGAAGGCTCGCTCGGCCAGCACGGGGCCCTCGAAGCGGCGTACGCGATCCACCGGAATCCCGGCGAGTTGCGCCACCTCTTCCGCGGACGCGCCGGCACGTATGCGTGCCTGGATGTCGCGGGGGCGGAGATGACTCTCCACCTCGATCTCGATCTGGCCGAGGCGGGGACGGTCGCCGCGTACGGCGGCGCGCAGACGCTCATCGATCGGAAGCGTGTACTCCGTGCTGTCCGCAGCCTTCAGCACCAGCCGTGTGCCGTCGTTAGAGACGGCCACGACACGCAGTTCGGGCATGGGGACCTCCCGGGTGGTGCCTGCCGACGTCACGTGCGTCGCTGCTTCCGCTAGTCGAGTGTGGCCTGCCCGGGTGCAGCCTGCCACAACCTTGCCGAGTTGCCCGGCGTGTCGGGCAGGGGCCCGAGGTCGCCGTTATGCCACGGTTATCTATTCGCAACGCTAAGTGACAAACTCCGTCACCCTGTGCAACGAGCTCCCTCTTGACGATCCCGGAAAGACCCCGGACGCCCAGGCGGGAGACCGGGCCCAGGGCTCGCAACAGTACTCCATTTGGGCCACGTGCGTGGATTGGCACGCCACCCAATTCCTGCCGGGGAGTGCGAGTTGGCCGTTCTCCCGCCGGTTCCGTGACCTCGGACGTCGCGTGATTCACGTAAACATCGGAAACGGAACCAATTGCTTCGCTACGCGCCTAGAACCCGCCGCAAGTAGTCGTTCTGGAACAGCCGTTCGGGGTCGAGCCGGTCCCGAAGAGCGGTGAACTCACCGAAACGGGGATAGACACCGGCGAAGTACTCGGCGTCCCGCGTGTGCACCTTGCCCCAGTGCGGCCGTCCCTCGTGCGCCGTGAAGATGCGCTCGGCGGCGGTGAAGTACGCCTGGTAGGGCGTCCCGCGGAACATGTGGACGGCGACGTAGGCGCTGTCGCGGCCCGAGGCCGTGGAGAGCGCGATGTCGTCCGCGGGGGCCGTGCGCACCTCCACGGGGAAGCTGATCCGCATGTCCGACCGGTCGACCATCGCCTTGAGTTCGCGCAGTGTCGCCACCAGGGCCTCGCGCGGGACGGCGTACTCCATCTCCACGAAGCGCACCCGGCGCGGAGACGTGTAGACCTTGTAGGGGATGTCGGTGTAGGTCCGCGCGGACAGGGCCTTGCTGGAGATCTGGGCGATCGTCGGGATCGTGGCGGGCACCGTGCGGCCGACGAGCTGGGCCACCTGGAAGACGCCGTTGGAGAGGAACTCGTCCTCGATCCAGCCGCTGATCGGGCTGACCGGCTTCTCGGGGCCCGCGCTGCGGTTGTTGCGCTTGGTGTTGGTGTTGCCGGTGTGCGGGAACCAGTAGAACTCGAAGTGCTCGTTCTCGGCCCAGAGTTCGTCGAAGGCGCTGGTGACCTTGTCGAAGGTCATCGGCTCCTCGCGGGCGGTGAGCAGGAAGAGCGGCTCCACGGCGAAGGTGATCGCGGTGAGGATCCCCAGGGCGCCGATGCCGACGCGGGCCGCCGCGAAGACCTCCGGATTCTCCTTCTCCGAACAGGTGAGCACCGAGCCGTCCGCCGTCACCAGCTCAAGTGCCCTGATCTGGGCGGCTATCGAGCCCGACTCACGGCCGGTGCCGTGCGTGCCGGTGCTGGTGGCGCCGGAGACCGTCTGCTCCATGATGTCGCCCATGTTCGTGAGCGACAGACCCTCGCGGGCGAGAGCCAGGTTGAGTCTCTTGAGCGGAGTGCCCGCCTCGACCGTGACCGTCATGTTCTCGCGGTCGATGTCGCGGATACCGGTCAACAGTTGAGGGCGGATCAACACCCCGTCGGTGGCGGCGGCAGCCGTGAAGGAGTGTCCGGTGCCGACGGCCTTCACCTTCAGGCCGTCCGCGGCCGCTTTCCGAACGGCCGCGGACAGTTCCTCCACGGAAGCGGGCGTGACCTCCCGGACGGGCCGGGCGGTGACGTTGCCCGCCCAGTTACGCCACGTGCCGCTCTTGCCGCTCACTGTGCTGCTCAACGGTGCCTCCCCGACACGGAGCCGGTCTGTTCAGCCGGCGGTACCCCAGGAAACCGACCGCGACCGCGACGGCTCCGGACGCCACCGGAACCCCGTACCCGGCCCTCGCACCGGCGGCGTCGATCACCCAGCCGGACACGGAGGAGCCGAGCGCGACGCCGACCGCGAGCCCGGTGCTCACCCAGGTCATGCCCTCGGTCAGTTGCGCGCGTGGTACGTGCTGTTCGATGAGGGACATCGTCGTGATCATCGTGGGAGCGATGGACAGACCCGCAACGAACAGCGCCACGGCCAGGAACGGCAAGTTTCCGACCAGTAGGAGGGGGATCATACTCACGGCCATCGCACATATGCCCAGTAGCCACCGGCGTTCCGGGGCTCCCGGGAGGCGCAGCAGCCCGAACACGGCTCCCGCCGCGCAGGAGCCCGCCGCGTAGACGGCGAGTACGACGCTCGCGGCGCCCTTGTGGCCCTGTTCCTCGGCGAAGGCGACGGTGACCACGTCGACGGCTCCGAAGATCGCTCCAACCGCCGCGAAGGTGACCACCAGCACCTTGAGGCCGGAGGAGCGCAGCGCCGAGCCGCTCTTCCGCTGCGTGCGCGGATGCGGTTTCGGTTCGGTGTCGCTCTGCGACGTCAGCCAGAAGACGCCGACCGCGAGGAAGCAGGCGGCGAGCAGCGGCCCCGCCTCCGGGAACCACGCCGTGGAGAGACCGATCGAGATGATCGGCCCGAAGATGAAGCAGATCTCGTCCACCACGGACTCGAAGGAGTACGCGGTGTGCAGCTGCGGGGTGTCCCGGTAGACGGCCGCCCAGCGTGCCCTCGTCATCGCGCCGACGCTCGGTACGCAGCCGATGCCGGCGCTGCACACGAACAGCACCCAGTCCGGCCATCCGAAGTGCGCGGCGAGCAGCAGCCCGGCGGAGGCCAGCAGGGCGCAGAGCGTCGCGGGGCGCAGCACGCGGCGCTGCCCGTACTGGTCGACCAGACGCGAGACCTGGGGGCCCGCCACGGCGGCGGCCATGGCGATGGTCGCCGAGAGCGCGCCCGCGAGTCCGTACCTGCCGGTGAGCTGGGAGACCATCGTGACCACGCCGATGCCCATCATCGACAGCGGCATCCGGCCGAGGAACCCCGCGGCGGTGAAGCGCCTGGAGCCCGGGGCGGCGAACAGGGCGCGGTAGGGGCTGGGCACGGGGGACTCCGGTCGATCCGGTAAGGCGTGAGGGAAGCGTGGGTAAGGCGTGAAGGCGGCTGATACAGCTTACGGGTCGGGCGATCCGCACGCACCTGCGGGGACGGGCCGGGATCCCGGCTGTCAGAGGGGGGTGGCAGGATCGGAACCATGCGAGATGCGCTCGACGCCACCCCCTACGACGCCCTGCTCCTGCTCTCCTTCGGCGGCCCCGAGGGCCCGGACGACGTGGTTCCGTTCCTGGAGAACGTGACCCGCGGGCGGGGCATCCCCAAGGAACGCCTCAAGGAAGTCGGACAGCACTACTTCCTGTTCGGCGGGGTCAGCCCGATCAACGACCAGAACCGCGCCCTCCTGGACGCCCTGCGCAAGGACTTCGCGGACCACGGGCTGGATCTGCCGGTCTACTGGGGCAATCGCAACTGGGCCCCGTATCTGACCGACACCCTGCGCGAGATGGTCCAGGACGGCAGACGCCGCATCCTCGTCCTCGCCACCAGCGCGTACGCCTCGTACTCGGGCTGCCGTCAGTACCGCGAGAACCTCGCGGACTCCCTGGCCGCCCTGGAGAGCGAGGGCCTCGACCTGCCCGAGGTCGACAAGCTGCGGCACTACTTCAACCACCCGGGCTTCCTGGAGCCCATGATCGAGGGCGTGCTCACCTCCCTCGCCGACCTCCCCGAGGACGTCAGGGACGGCGCGCACCTCGCCTTCTCGACCCACTCCATCCCGACCGCGTCCGCCGACACCTCCGGGCCCGTCGAGGACCACGGGGACGGCGGGGCGTACATGAAGCAGCACCTGGACACCGCGCGGCTGATCGCGGACGCCGTGCGCGAGCGTACCGGCGTCGACCACCCGTGGCGGCTCGTCTACCAGTCGCGTTCGGGTGCCCCGCACATCCCGTGGCTGGAACCCGACATCTGCGACCACCTGGAGGACCTGCACGGTGCCGGTGTCCCGGCTGTCGTGATCGCGCCGATCGGGTTCGTGTCGGACCACATGGAGGTCCTGTACGACCTCGACACGGAGGCCATGGCGAAGGCGGCGGAGCTGGGCCTGCCCATGCGCCGCTCCGCGACGGTGGGCGCCGACCCGCGCTTCGCCGCGGCGATCCGTGAACTCGTCCTGGAGCGTGCCGCCACCGAGAACGGCCAGGACATCACCCCGTGCGCCCTGGGTACGCTCGGCGCCACCCGGAACTTCTGCCCCGTGGGCTGCTGCCCGTCCCGTGCCCCCAGGCCCGCCGCCGCGGGCGCCGACAGCCCGTACGCGTGAGGACTCCTGTGACCGACCCCCTGCTGCCCGAACTGCTCCGGCTCGCCCAGGAGGCGGCCCGCCGCGCGGGAGAGCTGCTCCGGGACGGCCGGCCGGCCGATCTCGCGGTCGCCGCCACCAAGTCCAGCCCCATCGACGTCGTCACGGAGATGGACATCGCGGCGGAGAAGCTGATCACCGACGTGATCTCCGAGCAGCGCCCGGACGACGGTTTCCTCGGCGAGGAGGGTGCGTCGAGCGAGGGCACCAGTGGCATCCGGTGGGTCATCGACCCGCTCGACGGCACGGTCAACTACCTCTACGGGTTGCCCACTTGGGCCGTCTCCATCGCCGCCGAGCAGGACGGCGAGCGGGTCGTCGGCGTGGTCGCGGCGCCGATGCGCGGCGAGACGTACCACGCGGTGCGCGACGGGGGAGCCTGGGCGACCGGGGCCTGGGAGGGCGAGCGCCGGCTCGCCGTCCGCCCGGCCCCGCCACTGGACCAGGCACTGGTGTCGACGGGCTTCAACTACGTCGCCGAGGTCAAGGCCCACCAGGCCGAGGTGGCCCGGCGACTGATCCCGTTGCTGCGCGACATCCGGCGCGGCGGCTCCGCGGCGGTCGACCTGTGCGACGTGGCGTCCGGCCGCCTGGACGGCTACTACGAACGGGGCCTCAACGCCTGGGACGTCGCCGCGGGCGACCTGATCGCCCGAGAGGCGGGCGCGCTGACCGGTGGACGCCCCGGAGAGCGCCCGTCACGCGATCTGACGGTCGCGGGCACCCCCGGGGTCTTCGAACCCCTCCAGCGCCTCCTGGAGGACTTCGGCGCCTGGCACGACTGAGGAAACACGACGGCGGAAACACGACTGACGAAAAGAGAAGGAGCCCCGGCACTGGATCGATGCCGGGGCCCCTCTTCTCACCATTTCCTGCGGACTGAATCAGACGCTGGCCGCGCCGACCTCCACACCGTGTTCGGCGGCAAGGCGGCGCAGGTCGTCGAGTTCGGCCTGTTCCACCTCGACGAGGAAGTCGTCGCCCTCGTCGCGAGCCCGCGTCAGGTCGGTCTCGGTCGCCCTTATGCGCTGCTGAAGTCCTGCGGTGAATGCGTCCATGCTGCGCCCCCTCGTCCTGGGTCGTGGGTCGATGGCACGGGGGTGTGCCGATTCGGAAGGGGCGATCACGTCTCCAACTGGGTGCCCAGCGCTGCCCTGCCGGGCGGCGACGGTGCCGGACACCCACGCCCGCTCTGCGGAAAGCGGTTCGTTGTGCCACTAGGTGTCATGGCACACGCAGAGCGTGATCGCGGGGTGTAAAGCCGTCCTCCCCCCGCTCCTCGCGGAGGAAACCTCAACCCGCCAAGAATTCTTCCCGCCGCCGTCGCGGGAGCGGCTCGGATCGGCCGGGAAGGTGCCATGTCCCGATCGTCCAAGGGCCTCTTACAACCGGTTTACGGACCAAAGCGGCAGGATGGGGGCCTGACCGCAGGAAAAGTTTCCGCCAACGTGCCGTCCCGGCCCGCGGGCGACCCCGAGGAAGGACAAACGACGTGCGCGTACTCGTCGTCGAGGACGAGCAACTGCTCGCCGATGCGGTGGCCACCGGACTCCGCCGGGAGGCCATGGCCGTCGACGTCGTGTACGACGGCGCGGCGGCCCTGGAACGCATCGGCGTCAACGACTACGACGTGGTCGTCCTTGACCGGGACCTTCCGCTGGTGCACGGCGACGACGTCTGCCGCAAGATCGTCGAACTCGGCATGCCCACACGCGTGCTGATGCTCACGGCCTCCGGAGACGTCAGTGACCGGGTCGAGGGCCTGGAGATCGGCGCCGACGACTACCTCCCGAAGCCGTTTGCCTTCAGCGAGCTGACGGCACGCGTGCGTGCCCTCGGTCGGCGTACGAGCCTGCCGCTGCCGCCCGTCCTGGAGCGCGCCGGGATCAAGCTCGACCCGAACCGCCGCGAGGTCTTCCGCGACGGCAAGGAAGTCCAGCTCGCGCCCAAGGAGTTCGCCGTCCTGGAGGTGCTGCTGCGCAGCGAGGGCGCGGTCGTCTCCGCCGAGCAGCTCCTGGAGAAGGCCTGGGACGAGAACACCGACCCGTTCACCAACGTCGTACGCGTGACCGTGATGACCCTGCGCCGCAAGCTGGGCGAGCCTCCCGTGATCGTCACCGTGCCGGGTTCCGGCTACCGGATCTGATCTCCGATGGCCACGACACCCGCGCCCCCGCAAGCGCCTCCGAAGCCCACCTGGGACCCGAGGAAGCCGCAGCTGCCGTTGCCCTGGCTGCGTCCGACCATCCGCATACGCCTCACGCTGCTCTACGGTGGCATGTTCCTGATCGCCGGCATCCTGCTGCTGTCGATCATCTATCTGCTGGCCGCCCAGGCGATCCGTGAGGGCAGCGGCAGCCAGTCCTTCCAGATCAGCAGCAGTAGCAACATCAAGATCACCAGTGACACGTGCCCGGTGCTGAACGTCGCGACCACCGACGAGGAGCGCACCGCCGCCCTCAAGGCGTGCAGCGACACCCTGCGCCAGCACGCCCTGGACGGCCTGCTCAGCCGCTCCCTGCTCACCCTGCTGGGCCTCGCCGTGATCGCCTTCGCCTTCGGCTACGCCATGGCCGGCCGGGTCCTGACGCCGCTCGGCCGGATCACCCGCACCGCCCGCGCGGTGGCCGGCTCGGACCTGTCCCGAAGGATCGAACTGGACGGCCCCGACGACGAGCTGAAGGAGCTGGCGGACACCCTCGACGACATGCTGGAGCGTCTGCAGCGGGCCTTCACCGCCCAGCAGAGGTTCGTCGGCAACGCGTCGCACGAGCTGAGGACGCCGTTGGCGATCAATCGCACACTCCTGGAGGTGCATCTGTCGGACCCGGCGGCGCCGCCGGAGCTCCAGCAGCTCGGCAAGACGCTGCTGGCCACCAACGAACGCAGTGAGCAGCTCGTCGAAGGACTGCTGCTGCTCGCCCGCAGCGACAACCAGATCGTCGAGCGCAAGCCGGTGGACCTCGCCGAGGTCGCCACGCAGGCCGTCGACCAGACGCATGCCGAGGCCGAGGCCAAGGGGGTCGAGTTCCGCGGGAAGCGGGATCCCGCGGTCGTCCAGGGCAACGGCGTGCTGCTGGAGCGGATCGCGCTCAACCTCGTACAGAACGCGGTCCGGTACAACGTGCCGGAGGACGGCTGGGTCGAGGTGATTACCGAGGTCCAGCACGGGCAGGCGGTGCTGGTGGTCTCGAACACGGGTCCCGTGGTCCCCGCGTACGAGATCGACAACCTCTTCGAGCCCTTCAGGCGGCTGCGTACCGAGCGTACGGGCAGCGACAAGGGTGTGGGCCTGGGACTGTCCATCGCGCGCTCTGTGGCGCGCGCTCACGGCGGTCACATCTCGGCCCAGCCACGGGAGGGGGGTGGGCTCGTGATGCGAGTCGCCCTGCCGATCTGAGATCATGTCGCCGACACGCGAGGATGTTCGCTTTGCGCGGAATTTTCGGGGTACCCTCCCCGCACCCTCGTGTGTGATCGATCACAAGGGCGAATTTCCCGCCATCCACTCACCGTGATCATGCAAGTCGCCGTAAGGCCCGGTAGATCCGGGTTTTCGGGGGTCTTGATCACGGGAAGTACACGGTGGGGCGCCTTTGAAGTGCGGCATTCGGACCGTGTACGGTCCCGATCGCCATCCACGCCGATCTCTCCCAAGGGGGTCGGTTGGGTGTCGATTCAGTAACAGACCTTGATGTGAGGCAAAATCTCCGCCTCAGGTCGGGCACAAGTCCGGCCTCTCACGCGTTACCTGCGCTGAGACACCGCAGACACCCAGAGGGGGAGAGCGCGACATGGCAACGGATTACGACACCCCACGCAAGACCGACGACGACGTTGACTCGGACAGCCTTGAAGAACTGAAGGCCAGGAGGAACGACAAGTCGACCTCCTCCGTGGACGTCGACGAATTCGAGGCCGCCGAAGGCCTCGAACTGCCCGGAGCGGACCTCTCGAACGAGGAGTTGGCCGTCCGGGTGCTGCCCAAGCAGCAGGACGAGTTCACTTGCATGACCTGCTTCCTGGTGCACCACCGCAGTCAGCTGGCCCGCGAGAAGAACGGTCAGCCGATCTGCCGCGACTGCGACTGAGGCAGGGTCGGCCGTGACTGGCTCGACCCCTCCTTGGAAGCGCCGCTTCCCCTCGCGGGGAGCGGACCAGGGGCCGCAGAACGGCCCTCATGGTGTGCGTGACGACGAGCGGGGCTCATCCGTAACAGGATCGGCCTCGCTCGAACCGGCCGCCGGGCCGGCCGACCACGGGGATGACCTCCCGGTGCCGGCCGAGCCTTCCGCACCCGTCGCCGGGCGACGGACGGCCGCGATCCAGAAGGCCAGAGAAGGCGTCCGCAAGGGCGGCAGCCGCGCGAGAGCGGGTCTGGCCTACCTCACCGACCGGATCATCGAGAACGCCCCACGTATCCCCGTACGCGACCTCGCCACCCTCCGCCGCCAGTTCCCGGGCCTCGGGCCCGAGCAACTCGCGGACAAGCTCGTCGCGGGCGCCGCGAGCGCCACGGCGACCGTCGGCGCGGGCATCGGCGCGGCGGCGATGCTGCCGGTGCCACCGGCCATGCCGACCGAACTGGCCGCCGAGATCACCGGTGTGGCCGCGATCGAGCTGAAAATGATCGCCGAACTCCACGAGGTCTACGGCGCACGACCGCCGGGCGGTCTCAAACAGCGCAGTACCGCCTACCTGAACTCGTGGTCGGGTGAGCGCGGGATCGACGTGACGAAGCCGTCGACGATCAACTCGGCCCTCGGCGGCCAGATGAAGCGCGAACTGCGCCAGCAGATCATGAAGCGGATGGTCCGCGACCTGCCCAACCTGATGCCGTTCATGGTGGGCGCCGCCGTCGGCGCGGTCATGAACCGGCGCGACACCAGAAGACTCGCGGACCGCATCCGCAAGGACCTGCGCAGATTCCAGGTCCCCTGGGAGCAACTCCCGGAACTGCCCCCGCTGGAGCCGCCCACCGACGCGCTGAACCTCGGGGACGCGCCGAAGGAACTCGGGACGTAGAGGCGTCACAGGGGGCGCGGACAACTACGGGTACAGGCATGGCGGGCAAGTCTTTGCCCGCCGTCGAGGAAGAATTTGCCGACGCCCGCCGAACCGCGGTTCCGCCCGTTTCAGCCCGCGTCGCGCACGGCCGCGGCCCGCGCCGATTCCAGGGCGGCGACCAGCTGTTCGGGCTCCCGCGTCGACAGATACAGGTACGGGGTGGGGTCCTTCGGGTCCGTGACCTGGACGCGCAGCGCCGTGGGGATGTAGGCGCGCAGGAGCATGAAGGCGCGGGTGTCGGCCTTGTACGTGCGCCAGGCGCGGGCCTCCTCGGCGTCCAGGATCTCCGCCTCGCCCAGGGCCGCCACCGGGATCCTCGCCTCTCCGGCGATCAACGAGTCCCCCACGACCCGGATCCGGATCGAACCGTACGAGCTCGCCGCCACCGCGGCCACGGCCGTGCCACCCACCAGGCCGCCGAGCAGGGGCAGCGTGCCGAACGGGAGCAGGATCAGGGCGAAGGAGACGCCCACCAGGAACGAGATCAGCCACCAGGAGCGCGGGGCCGTGAGGCGTTCTTCGTAGGGGGAGGCGGAAAGCTGCATGGAGCCAAGCTTGGCATGGTGTCGGTCGAAGGCCGACTCGCGGGTAAGGTCTGCGGCTGTGAGTGGTCCTTCAGCAGCTCTGCAGCCCCCCGCCGACGCAGTGGCGCCCGTGCGGCACCCGGACGCGCCCGCGCCCGGAGAGCTGCTCGGTGCCCACTACGAACAGTGTTTCGGATGTGGTGGTGGGCAGACCCACGGACTGCACCTCGCGGCCCGGGCCGGAGACGGGGTGACGGTCACCGCCGAGTTCACCGTGCGGGCCGCCCACCAGGGTGCCCCCGGCCTCGCCCACGGCGGTGTGCTCGCCAGCGCCCTGGACGAGACCCTCGGCTCGCTGAACTGGCTGCTGCGCACCATCGCCGTGACCGGACGACTGGAGACCGAGTTCGTCCGGCCCGTCCCCGTCGACACCCTGCTGCACCTGGAGGCCGAGGTCACGGCCGTGGCGCGGCGCAAGATCTACTCGACCGCCATCGGACGCATCGGCGGCCCCGACGGGCCCGTCGCGGTGCGCGCCCAGGCCCTCTTCATCGAGGTCAAGGTCGACCACTTCATCGACAACGGCCGCCCGGAGGAGATCCGGGCCGCCATGAGCGACCCGGACCAGGTCCGGCGCGCCCGCGCATTCGAGGTGAACCCGTGAGCCCCGCACCCGTGGGCCGTGAGCCCCTGGACGTCCTCGTCCGCCGCGTCGATCCGGACGTACCGCTTCCGGCGTATGCGCAGCCGGGCGACGCCGGGGCAGATCTGCGGACGACGGAGGGGTGCGAACTGGCGCCCGGCGAACGGGCTGTTCTTCCGACCGGGGTGTCTGTCGCCCTCCCGGAGGGGTACGCGGCCTTCGTGCACCCCCGTTCGGGGCTGGCGGCCCGGTGCGGTGTCGCTCTGGTGAATGCCCCGGGGACGGTTGATGCCGGGTACCGTGGGGAGATCAAGGTGATCGTGGTGAATCTCGACCCGCACGAACCCGTGCGATTCGAGCGCTTCGACAGGATTGCCCAACTGGTCGTCCAGCAGGTCGAGAAGGTCCGCTTCCGGGAGGTCGCGGAACTTCCCGGCTCGGCGCGGGCCGAGGGGGGCTTCGGGTCCACCGGCGGTCACGCCTCGGTGGGCGGTGCGAGCGGTCACAGCGGTCAGGCCGCGGTAGGCGGCACAACGGGTGGGAATCGATACGCTTCGGTCGTATCCGACCGGGAAGGACAGTGACGTGTTCGGACGTCGCAAGAAGAAGGGTGCCGCCGAGGACGCGGCCGGCGAGGCCGAGCAGGTCGTCGACAGCGTCGACACTGAGGCGGACGAAGCGGCTGGTTCGCGTACGCGCGTCCGGCTGGAGCCGGAGCCGCGTCCCGACGGACCCTGGGACGACACCGAGGTGCGCGAGCCCGGCGAGGGCCGGGTCGACCTGGGCGGACTGTTCGTGCCCGGGGTCGACGGCATGGAACTGCGGGTGGAGGTCGCGGGTGACGCGATCGTCGCGGCGACCGTCGTGCTGCGCGACAGCGCCGTGCAGCTCCAGGCCTTCGCCGCGCCCAAGCGCGAGGGCATCTGGGGCGAGGTGCGCGAGGAGATCGCCAGCGGCATCACCCAGCAGGGTGGCATCGTCGACGAGGTCGAGGGGCCGCTGGGCTGGGAGCTGCGAGCGCAGGTGCCGGTGCAACTGCCGGACGGCACAGGCGGTTTCCAGGTCGTGCGGTTCGTCGGTGTGGACGGTCCGCGGTGGTTCCTGCGTGGGGTCATCTCCGGTCAGGGTGCCGTCCAGCCGCAGGCCGCCGGTCTGCTGGAGCAGATCTTCAGGGACACGGTCGTCGTCCGTGGCGAGGGACCCATGGCGCCTCGCGACCCGATCGTCCTGAAGCTGCCGAACGACGCCCAGATGGTGCCCGAGGGCGTCCAGCAGGAGGAGCAGTCCGGTTCCCGCTTCGGCGGGGGCATGGGCCAGCTGCAGCGCGGACCGGAGATCACCGAGGTTCGTTAGCCGCAACGGCTGATTTCCCGGCACGGGCCGCACTCCTCACCGAGGAGTGCGGCCCGTGCTCGGTTCACCGGCGCGTCAGGGTTGCGTCAAAGAGCCGCTCCGGCCTGCTTCTCGTCCCTTTGGCCGACATCGCTGGACGTAGGGTCGACGCTGCGCACTCGGCGTGCACGGGAAGACAATGAGGCCATGGGACGCGGCAAGCTTCGGATCTACCTCGGTGCGGCACCGGGCGTCGGCAAGACGTACGCGATGCTGTCCGAGGCGCACCGCCGTGTCGAGCGGGGGACGGACTGTGTGGTCGCCTTCGTGGAGCACCACGGCCGGACGCGTACGGAGGTGATGCTCCACGGGCTGGAGCAGATCCCCCGCAAGGAGCTGCCCTACCGCGGAGCCGTGTTCACCGAGATGGACGTTGACGCCGTGCTCGCCCGTCGGCCGCAGATCGCCCTGGTGGACGAACTGCCGCACACCAACATTCCCGGCTCGCGCAACACCAAGCGCTGGCAGGACGTGCAAGAGCTGCTGGCCGCCGGCATCGACGTGATATCGACCGTCAACATCCAGCATCTGGAGTCGTTGGGCGATGTGGTCGAGTCGATCACCGGTGTACGGCAGCAGGAGACCGTTCCCGACGAGGTGGTCCGGCGCGCGGATCAGATCGAGCTGGTCGACATGTCCCCGCAGGCGTTGCGGCGACGGATGGCCCACGGCAACATCTACAAGTCCGACAAGGTCGACGCGGCTCTCGCCAACTACTTCCGGCCCGGGAACCTGACCGCGCTGCGGGAACTGGCGCTGCTGTGGGTGGCGGACCGGGTCGACGAGTATCTGACCGAGTACCGCAGTGAGCACCAGGTCTCCAGGATCTGGGGGTCGCGCGAGCGGATCGTGGTCGGACTGACCGGCGGACCCGAGGGCCGCACGCTGATCCGGCGGGCCGCACGGCTCGCGGAGAAGGGCGCCGGCGGCGAGGTCATGGCCGTCTACGTCGCCCGCAGTGACGGTCTGACCAACGCCTCCCCCAAGGAGCTCGCCGTCCAGCGCACGCTGGCCGAGGACCTAGGCGGAACGTTTCATCATGTGGTCGGGGACGATGTCCCGGCGGCCCTGCTGGACTTCGCGCGGGGCGTGAACGCCACGCAGATCGTGCTGGGCGTCTCCCGGCGCAAGACCTGGCAGTACGTCTTCGGACCCGGGGTCGGCGCGACCGTGGCCCGGGACTCGGGGCCCGACCTCGACGTCCATCTGATCACCCACGACGAGGCAGGCAAGGGACGCGGGCTGCCCGTGGCCCGGGGAGCCCGGCTCGGGCGGTCGCGGATCATCTGGGGCTGGCTGGTCGGCGTCGCGGGTCCGGTGTGCCTCGCGCTGCTGCTGAACGCCGTCGACCTCGGCCTCGCCAACGACATGCTGCTGTTCCTGGCGCTCACGGTGGCGGCGGCCCTGCTCGGCGGCCTCTACCCGGCGCTGGCCTCGGCGGCGGTCGGCTCGCTGCTGCTGAACTACTACTACACGCCGCCCTACCACCGGCTGACCATCGCCAACCCGAAGAACATCGTCGCGCTCGTGATCTTCTTCGGGGTCGCCGTGTCGGTGGCGTCCGTGGTGGATCTGGCCGCCCGGCGCACACACCAGGCGGCCCGGCTACGGGCGGAGTCGGAGATCCTCTCCTTCCTCGCGGGCAGCGTCCTGCGCGGCGAGACCAGCCTGGAGGCGCTCCTCGACCGGGTCAGGGAGACCTTCGGGATGGACTCCGTGGCCCTGCTGGAGCGTGCCTCAGACGTCGATCCGTGGACCTGCGCGGGCAGTGTCGGCCCACGTCAGGCGGTGGCGCGGCCGGAGGACGCCGACGTGGACCTGCCGGTCGGTGACCACATGGCGCTCGCGTTGTCCGGCCGGGTCCTGCCCGCCGCCGACCGGCGCGTGCTGGCCGCGTTCGCCGCCCAGGCGGCCGTGGTGCTGGACCGCCGGCGCCTTCAGTCCCAGGCCGACCAGGCCCGTACCCTCGCCGAGGGCAACCGCATCCGCACGGCACTGCTCGCCGCCGTCAGCCATGACCTCCGTACGCCGCTGGCCGGGATCAAGGCGGCGGTCTCGTCGCTGCGGTCGGACGACGTGGAGTGGTCCGAGGAGGACAGGGCCGAGCTGCTGGCCGGCATCGAGGACGGCGCCGACCGGCTCGACCACCTCGTGGGCAACCTGCTGGACATGTCCCGGCTCCAGACCGGCACCGTCACCCCGCTGATCAGGGAGATCGACCTCGACGAGGTGGTGCCGATGGCACTGGGCGGCGTACCCGAGGACAGTGTCGAGCTGGACATTCCCGAGACCCTGCCGATGGTCGCCGTCGACCCGGGGTTGCTGGAACGGTCGGTGGCCAACCTGGTCGAGAACGCCGTCAAGTACAGCCCGGACGGGGAGACGGTGCTGGTGGCCGCCAGCGCGATCGCCGAGCGGGTGGAGGTCCGGGTGGTGGACCGGGGGCCGGGCGTGCCGGACGAGGCGAAGGACCGTATCTTCGCGCCCTTCCAGCGGTACGGGGACGCTCCGCGCGGGGCCGGGGTGGGGCTCGGGCTCGCGGTGGCCCGGGGGTTCGCCGAGGCGATGGGCGGCACCCTGCGGGCCGAGGACACGCCTGGGGGCGGGCTCAGCATGGTGCTCACGGTGCGGGCGGCGAGGATGGGGACAGGGAGCGACGACGGGGCTGGGCGGTTGCCCGGTGGTGGAACGGGGGCGGGGGAAGTGGGAACAGAAGTGTCAGCGGGGTCGGCGGTGCCGGTGGAGTCGGAGAGGCAGGTGTCATGACCCGGGTGCTGGTGGTCGAGGACGAGCCGCAGATCGTGCGTGCCCTCGTGATCAACCTCAAGGCACGCAAGTACGAGGTCGACGCGGCCCCCGACGGTGCCACCGCCCTCGAACTCGCCGCCGCCCGTCACCCCGATGTGGTCGTGCTCGACCTGGGACTGCCCGACATGGACGGTGTCGAGGTGATCAAGGGCCTCCGGGGGTGGACACGGGTGCCCATCCTGGTGCTGTCGGCCCGTCACTCGTCCGACGAGAAGGTCGAGGCGCTCGACGCGGGCGCCGACGACTACGTCACCAAGCCCTTCGGCATGGACGAACTGCTGGCCCGGCTCAGGGCCGCCGTCCGCCGGGCCGAGCCCACGGGAAGCGGCGAGGACGACGTCATGGTGGAGACCGACGAGTTCACCGTCGACCTGGCCGCGAAAAAGGTCCACCGCGCGGGGCGCGACGTACGGCTGACTCCCACGGAGTGGCATCTGCTGGAGGTGCTCGTGCGCAACACGGGCCGGCTGGTCAGCCAGAAACAGCTGCTCCAGGAGGTGTGGGGGCCCTCGTACGGGACGGAGACCAACTATCTGCGCGTGTACATGGCGCAGCTGCGGCGCAAGCTGGAGGCGGATCCCTCGCATCCGAAGCACTTCATCACCGAACCCGGGATGGGATACCGGTTCGAGCGGTAGGGCCGTTCCCGGGTAGACGAAGGTTCCCGGGGTACGTCGGTGTCGGTGGGCGCCGGTACGCTTCAGGTATGAGTGCTGTTCCTCGTTCCGAGAAGCCGGTGGGCCGGTTCCGGCGCATGTTCGACCGGCTCTCCTCGTCCCAGGAGGATCTGGAGTCCGAGGAACTGCGCGAGGACACCGCGACCGCGGGCTGTACGCGCATCGGTGACTGCCACGACCGACAGGTGGTGACGGTTACTGGTACCTTGCGCACGGTCACGCTGCGGCCGAGAGCCGGGGTTCCGGCCCTGGAGGCCGAGCTGTTCGACGGCTCGGCCGCGCTGGACGTGGTGTGGCTCGGCAGACGCTCCATCGTCGGGATAGAGCCGGGACGCAAGCTGATCGCGTCGGGGCGGATCTCGATGAGCCGGGGCCGCCGTGTGCTGTTCAATCCGAAATACGAACTGAGACCCCTCGGACGGGAGTAGCCGGTGACGTCGCTCGACAAGCCGACCGAAGACGCCCAGCACGATTCCAGGGCGGTGACCGAGGCCGCGCTCTTCGAGGCGTTCGGCGGTCTGCGGGGCATGATCGAGACGGTCCTGCCGGGGCTGCTCTTCGTCACGATCTACACGATCAACAAGGACCTGCACTCGTCGGCCATCGCGGCCCTCGGTGTCTCGGTGCTCCTGGTCGTGGTGCGCCTCGTCATGAAGGACACCGTCAAGCACGCCTTCAGTGGTGTGTTCGGTGTCGCCTTCGGTGTCTTCTTCGCGATGTTCACGGGCAACGCCAAGAACTTCTATCTGCCCGGCATGTTCTACACGCTGGGGCTGGCGCTGGCGTACATCATCACGACGCTGTTCGGTGTTCCGCTGCTCGGGCTGATCCTCGGCCCGGTCTTCAAGGAGAACCTCTCCTGGCGTACGCGGAATCCGGGGCGCAAGAAGGCGTACACGAAGGCCAGTTGGGCGTGGGGGCTGATCCTGCTCGCCAAGTGCGCGATTCTCTTCCCGCTGTACCTGTGGGCGGACACGGCGTCACTCGGCTGGGTCCTGGTGGCGTTGAAGATCCCGCCGTTCCTGCTGGCCGTGTGGCTCACATGGGTGTTCCTGGCGAAGGCGCCGGCGCCGATCGACGTGTTCGCCGAGATGGAGGCGGAGGAGCGGGCGGAAGAGGAGCGGCGCAAGGCCGCGGCTTCCTCGCCCGAGTAGTTCTTCCGGGGCGATCGGATTCGGGGCGGTGGGGGGGCGGGCGCTGGTTGTCTCGCCCCCGCCGCCCCTACCCGTCCCATCCCTCCCCCAGACCCCCCTTTCGCGCTGGACGCGCTCGTCCTCAGACGCCGGACGGGCTGAGGGGGCAAGCGGGAGTTACTTCGGGGCTTCCTCCTTGCGCACCGACAGGAGGTCCTCCAGCTCTTCCTCCCTCGCCTGGGCGGCTACGAACAGGAGTTCGTCGCCCGCTTCCAGGGAGTCCTCCCGGGTCGGGGTCAGGACCCGGGTGCCGCGGATGATCGTCACCAGGGACGTGTCCTCCGGCCACTCCACGTCGCCGACCTGGGTGCCGGCCAGCGCCGACTCCGGGGGCAGGGTCAGTTCCACGAGGTTCGCGTCGCCGTGGCTGAAGCGGAGCAGGCGTACCAGGTCACCGACGCTCACCGCCTCCTCGACCAGGGCGGACATCAGACGGGGTGTGGAGACCGCCACGTCCACGCCCCAGGACTCGTTGAAGAGCCACTCGTTCTTCGGGTTGTTGACGCGGGCGACGACGCGCGGAACGCCGTACTCCGTCTTCGCGAGGAGGGACACGACCAGGTTGACCTTGTCGTCTCCCGTCGCGGCGATGACGACGTTGCAGCGCTGCAGTGCCGCCTCGTCCAACGACGTGATCTCGCAGGCGTCGGCCAGCAGCCATTCCGCCATGGGGACTCGTTCGACCGAGATGGCCGTGGGGGCCTTGTCGATCAGCAGGATCTCGTGGCCGTTCTCCAGCAGCTCGCCCGCGATCGAGCGGCCGACGGCACCGGCACCGGCAATGGCGACCCTCATCAGTGACCGGCCTCCTCTTCAGGGCCCTCGGCGAAGGACGCCTCGACCTTCTCGACGTCGTCCGTACGCATCATCACGTGCACCAGGTCGCCCTCCTGCAGAACCGTCTGCGAGGTGGGCAGAACCGCCTCGCCCAGGCGGGTGAGGAAGGCGACACGCACGCCGGTCTCGTCCTGCATCTTGCTGATCTTGTGGCCCACCCAGGCCGAGGACGCGTGCACCTCCGCGAGCTGGACGCCCCCGGTGGGATCGCGCCACAGCGGCTCCGCACCGGACGGCAGCAGCCTGCGCAGCATCTGGTCCGCCGTCCAGCGGACCGTGGCGACGGTCGGGATACCCAGGCGCTGGTAGACCTCTGCGCGGCGGGGGTCGTAGATGCGGGCCGCGACGTTCTCGATGCCGAACATCTCGCGGGCCACCCGGGCGGCGATGATGTTCGAGTTGTCCCCGCTGGAGACGGCGGCGAAGGCGCCGGCCTCCTCGATGCCCGCCTCGCGCAGGGTGTCCTGGTCGAAGCCGACTCCGGTGACACGACGGCCGCCGAACCCGGAGCCCAGTCGTCGGAAGGCGGTGGGGTCCTGGTCGATCACGGCGACCGTGTGCCCCTGTTGCTCCAGGGTCTGCGCGAGAGCGGAACCCACTCTGCCGCAGCCCATGATGACGATGTGCACGACCGTCCTTCCGATCCGATGTCAAGGCCCGCCGTTGTCGACCTGGCTTGAACAGGGTCTCAGACCCCCGCCCAAGCTACACACGCACGGTCGTCGGAGGGCACCCCGTGTGCGCTCCGGCTTTACCCGTGGGCCGTCTACCTGCGGCTGATACTGCGCACGCTGGCCGCGGTGAGAAGGGCGAGGACGACGAGCGCTGCGGCGGCGCCGATCAGCTCGGCGGCGAGATGCGGCATGGGGTCTCCCGGACGTGAGGGGGGAAGCGCGAAGGCCGGCAGTGCGGCTGACGAGGACATGGATGGCTGAAGAAGGACGCGAAGGGCGCTGCGGCTTCGTCATATAGCCATGAGGACGCGCTCCCGGGGGTGTTCGCCTGTCTCGGATGCCGGGATTTCACTCGACGGCCCGTCGGGATTTCACCCGGATGTGCCCAGAACAAGGCGGGGAGCTTACGATCCTGTCCGTGTCCAAACTGACCGACGTGCCCAAACGGATCCTGATCGGGCGCGCACTGCGCAGTGATCGGCTCGGCGAAACGCTCCTGCCGAAGCGCATCGCCCTCCCCGTCTTCGCCTCCGACCCCCTTTCCTCCGTGGCCTACGCTCCCGGGGAAGTGCTGCTGGTCCTGTCGATCGCGGGTGTGTCGGCGTACCACTTCAGCCCGTGGATCGCGGTCGCTGTCGTCGTACTGATGTTCACCGTGGTCGCCTCCTACCGGCAGAACGTGCACGCGTACCCGAGCGGCGGCGGCGACTACGAGGTGGCGACCACCAACCTCGGCCCCAAGGCCGGCCTCACGGTCGCCAGCGCGCTGCTCGTCGACTACGTGCTGACCGTCGCCGTCTCGATCGCGTCGGGCATCGAGAACCTCGGCTCCGCCATCCCCTTCGTCGTCGAGCACAAGGTGTTCTGCGCGGTCGCCGTCATCGTGCTGCTGACGCTGATGAACCTGCGGGGCGTCAAGGAGTCCGGGAAGCTGTTCGCGATTCCGACGTACGTGTTCGTCGCCGGAGTCTTCATCATGATCGCGTGGGGCGCGTTCCGCGGTCTGGTGCTGGGTGACACCATGCGCGCGCCGACGGCCGGCTACACGATCAAGGCCGAACACCAGGGACTCGCCGGGTTCGCACTCGTGTTCCTGCTGCTACGCGCCTTCTCCTCCGGCTGTGCCGCGCTCACCGGTGTCGAGGCCATCTCCAACGGTGTGCCGGCGTTCCGCAAGCCCAAGTCGAAAAACGCGGCGACCACGCTCGCGGCGATGGGCCTCCTCGCCGTCACCATGTTCTGCGGGATCATCGTCCTGGCCATGACCACCAAGGTGCGGATGGCCGAGCACCCCGCGAAGGACCTGCTGAACAAGGGAGTCGAGGTCGGCTCCGGCTACGTCCAGAACCCGGTGATCTCGCAGGTCGCCGAGGCCGTCTTCGGCGACGGCAGCTTCCTCTTCATCCTGCTGGCCACCGCCACCGCGCTGGTGCTCTTCCTGGCCGCCAACACCGCGTACAACGGCTTCCCGCTGCTCGGCTCGATCCTCGCGCAGGACCGCTACCTCCCGCGCCAGCTGCACACCCGCGGTGACCGGCTCGCCTTCTCCAACGGCATCGTGCTGCTCGCCGGGGCCGCTGTCCTGCTGGTGTGGATCTACGGGGCGGACTCGACCCGCCTCATCCAGCTGTACATCGTCGGCGTGTTCGTGTCCTTCACGCTCAGCCAGACCGGCATGGTCCGGCACTGGAACCGGCACCTGGCCACCGAGAAGGATCCGGTGAAGCGGCGGCACATGGTCCGCTCCCGCGCCATCAACACCTTCGGCGCCTTCTTCACCGGGCTGGTGCTGGTCGTCGTACTGGGGACGAAGTTCACCCACGGCGCCTGGGTGGCGCTGCTCGGCATGGTGATCTTCTACGCGGTGATGACGGCGATCCGTAAGCACTACGACCGCGTCTCCGAGGAGATCGCCGCGCCGGAGGGCCCGGGCGACGACAGCGTACGGCCGTCGAGGGTGCACTCGGTCGTCCTGATCTCGAAGATCCACCGGCCCGCGCTGCGCGCCCTCGCCTACGCGAAACTGATGCGCTCCGACACGCTGGAGGCGCTCAGCGTCAACGTCGATCCGGCGGAGACGAAGGCGTTGCAGGAGGAGTGGGAGCGGCGGGGGATCACGGTCCCGCTGAAGGTGCTCGACTCGCCGTACCGGGAGATCACCCGGCCGGTGATCGAGTACGTGAAGGGGCTGCGCAGGGAGTCGCCGCGCGACGCCGTGTCCGTGATCATCCCGGAGTACGTGGTCGGCCACTGGTACGAGCAGCTGCTGCACAACCAGAGCGCGCTGCGGCTCAAGGGACGCCTGCTGTTCACCCCGGGTGTCATGGTGACGTCGGTGCCCTACCAGCTCCAGTCGTCCGAGGCGGCCAAGAAGCGGGCCCGCAAGCGCCAGGACTGGAACGCGCCCGGATCCGTGAGGCGCGGGCCCGCCGAGGAGCGGGCACAGGAACCGAGCACGAAGAACTAGCCGACGGTTGTCGGAGGCCACGTCTCGTACGGGCTTGTGGTGAGCGGTCGGGCGGCACCCACGTAGACTGGTGGGCTGTTGTCCGGCCGTTCCCTTTTCT
This sequence comes from Streptomyces sp. AK08-02, assembly GCF_033795085.1. NCBI lineage: Bacteria > Bacillati > Actinomycetota > Actinomycetes > Kitasatosporales > Streptomycetaceae > Streptomyces > Streptomyces sp. AK08-02. The sequence continues at coordinate 119,895 of NZ_JARAZV010000019.1, read as the reverse complement.
CTCCCCTGGAGTCACCCCGCCATGCAGGCAGAACCGAAGAAGTCGCTGGCGGGCCAGGAGTACGAGGTCGAGGTCGGTCCCGTCGCCCACGGGGGCCACTGCGTCGCCCGTACGGATGACGGACAGGTGCTCTTCGTACGGCACACGTTGCCCGGTGAGCGCGTCGTGGCCCGGGTGACGGACGGCGAGGAAGGCGCGCGGTTCCTGCGCGCGGACGCGGTGGAGGTCCTGACGGCGTCCAAGGACCGGGTCGAGGCACCCTGCCCTTACGCCGGCCCCGGCCGCTGCGGCGGCTGCGACTGGCAGCACGCCAAGCCGGGCGCGCAGCGCCGCCTCAAGGGCGAGGTCATCACCGAGCAGTTGCAGCGTCTCGCCGGCCTGACCCCGGAGGAGGCCGGCTGGGACGGCACGGTGATGCCGGCCGAGGGCGACAAGCTGCCGCCGGGCGAGGTGCCTCAGTGGCGTACGAGGGTCCAGTACGCGGTGGACGCGGACGGCAACGCCGGGCTGCGGCGCCACCGTTCGCACGAGGTCGAGCCGATCGAGCACTGCATGATCGCGGCGCCCGGTGTCAGCGAGCTCGGCATCGAGAAGCACGACTGGTCCGGGATGGAGTCCGTCGACGTGATCGCCGCGACCGGATCCCAGGACCGCATGGTCATCCTGGAGCCGAAGCCGGGCGCCCGCCTCCCCCTCGTCGAGCTCGACAAGCCCGTCTCCGTCATGCGCGTCGAGGAGCACGACGGCGGCATCCACCGCGTCCACGGCCGCGCGTTCGTCCGCGAGCGTGCCGACGGCCGTACACACCGGGTCGGCAGCGGCGGCTTCTGGCAGGTCCACCCGATGGCGGCGGACACCCTGACCAAGGCGGTCATGCAGGGTCTGCTTCCGCGCAAGGGCGACATGGCCCTCGACCTCTACTGCGGCGTCGGCCTCTTCGCGGGCGCCCTCGCCGACCGGATCGGCGAGAAGGGCGCGGTCCTCGGCATCGAGTCGGGCAAGCGCGCGGTCGAGGACGCCCGGCACAACCTGGCCGCCTTCGACCGCGTCCGCATCGAACAGGGCAAGGTCGAGGCGGTGCTCCCGCGCACGGGTATCACCGAGGTCGACCTGATCGTCCTGGACCCGCCGCGGGCGGGGGCGGGCAAGAAGACGGTCGAGCAACTGGTGAAGCTGGGGGCGAGGAAGATCGCGTACGTGGCCTGCGATCCGGCGGCGCTGGCGCGGGATTTGGGGTACTTCCGGGACGGGGGGTACCGGGTGCGGACGTTGCGGGCTTTCGATCTGTTTCCGATGACGCATCATGTGGAGTGCGTGGCGATTCTGGAGCCGGTGGCGAAGGGCCTCTGACCTGCGGTCTCTGTCGCAGTGACCCCGGCCCTCTTCGAGGCCGGGGCACCATGTCCGGGGCACCACTCAGCAGTGCGGCACGGTCTTCTGATTGGCGACGAGTGAGGCGTGCACGTAGCCGATCCAGTTGTTCGTCCCGTTGGATTGAACCGTGGAGTAGAACCAGCGGTTGGTCCAGTAGTTGCCCTGTGCCCAGTCACCGTCCTTCCAGCACATCATGTCGGCCATACGGCCGTTGGGCGCCGTGCCGATGATCGCGGAGTTGGTCGTCGCGCCTGCGCGGACGTGGGCGTAGCCGGTGTTGGAGGAGATGTAGCTGCCGCTCCACGCCGATGCGGGTGAGGCGGTTGTCCCGGACAGAGTGACGGCCGCGGTGGCGAGGCTGCCGAGCAGGCGTATTCGAGGGAGGGCTGCCTTCCTTTCGTCGGTGGTGATCGGCATTGCTTGGCAGGGCGGCGTCCGTCGGCTGTGTGTTCCGCTCGTCATGGGGTCTCCTGGTCGCGTTCTGGCGACGGCAATGGGTGCGACTGCCGTCGACGGTGCGGAATCCCCTTTGTAGATGTGGCCGGCTCGTCCGGCAGCGGGTCTTGCACGTGTCCGGCCCGGGTGCAATGCTCCGCCCGCCGCCGTTGTCGTGTGGTAGCTGGCAGTTCGCGGGGTTTCCTGTCGGTCGGGGAGTCAGCTCAGGGCGCTGACACGGACGTGGTGCGGCAGTGCGGTCCACCAGGCGGACATGGCGCGGGCGGGGGCCTCGACCGCCTCCTCGCGCAACAGACGGACCAGCAGGCCGAGTTCACTGGCCATCCCGAACGCGTAGATCAGCCGCTTGAGTTCCGCCTCCCCGCCGGGTCGTCCGGATCCGCCGGGGAGGGAGTACTGGTCCGTGTGGCGACGCAGCACGGTGCGCCAGTAGTGTTCCGGGCTGCGCCCAGGGATGTGGCTCAGCGAGTGGATCGCCGCCCGGACGACGGTGGACGGCAGGCCCTCGGCGATGGTCAACCGGGCTATCGCGGCGCGCTGCGCGGGACCGCCGAGCACTCGGAGCGCGTGCAGGATGGGCACAGCGCGTTCCGACCGCAGAGTGGAGGCCACGGCCAGCTCGGCGGCGAGTGCGGCAGCCAGCGACGCCTGGTAGGGGCTGGCGCGGAGCAGCATCGCGTTGTACAGCCGCACGTCCGAGACGGGATGGTGCAGGATGTCGTCCACGATGTCGCGCAGCACCGCCACCACCGCCGGCGGGTCGGCCACCACGGGCATGCGGCTGAGCAGCCGGGCAACGGCGACTCGTGCGGTGTACGGGTCGGTCAGGAGCCCGTGGGCGGCGATGTGTCGGGTCGCGGCACGGGCTCCTGCGGCCCGCGCGAGTACGACGGCGTGCTGGGGCGTGGCGGGCAGTCGCGGCAGCAGGACCGCGGCCAGCTCGGCCGTCTCGGGTGAGGTCGAGGGATCGCGGAGCACATCGCCGACGACGTGCAGGAGTTCCGCCGACTGCGCCGGGTCGAAATGACGACGCTGTACCTTGCGCACACAGGCCATCAAGGCTCCGTGGAAGCTGTCGTCGTTCGTCGGGTCACGCAGCTGGCGCAGGACATGCCGGGCCGCGTCAGGATGCCTGCTGCCGTCCAGCGCGCAGAGGGCCTCGATCAGTCCGGCGTGGTGTGCCTGGGACCCGACATCCGCGCACACGGCCACGGTGGCCGGTGCCCAGCCGGGATCGGCGAGCAGTCGGCCCAATCCTTCGAACCGGCGCATCCACGGAATTCCCGCCGACACCAGTGTCTCCTCCAGCAGACGCTCGACGACCGCGCCACGGATGCGCGCGGGCGAGAGGAGCGCGGAGCCGCTGACCAGCCGCGCGGTCAGCTCGTCCCATTCCCCGCCCGTCAGCCGTTCGTTGTCGAGAACCTTGTCGAGCAACAGGTCCAAGCGGCGGGCGCGCAGCCCGGCCGTACTCGCCCCGTTCATGGCGCCGGCGGCGAAGGCATCCGCCGCGGGACCGCCCTGGTAGCGGGCCATGGTCTCGATCACCGCCAGCAGTGCGTACGGGGTCAGCCCCAGCACCTCTTCGTACCGGCGAACGGCCGCGTACGGAACGGTGACCCTTGCGCTCTCCCAGCGGGACACGGTGCTCGCGCTGACAGGTCCCGGCGCACCGCCATGAGCCCCGAGCAGCGCCGCGAACGATGCTCCGGTGCGTACCGCCGGATCCTGGTGCCGCCAGCGGTGCGTCCGCAGCAGCCATCCTGCCCGCACGCTCCACGACGCGGTCCGTGTCGTCCCGGCCGAGCCTGCTGTTCGTTCACTCCCGTTGCCCTGGTGCACGGCTCGGCCCCCGCTTCCACGCCACCGGCTCTCCACCTCAGGATGGTCGGCCCGCCAGACCGCGGGGAGCCTGCTTCCAGCCACTCGGGACATGCCGTCGGACGAGACCACGAAGGCGGTGTCGGACTGCTTCCGCAACGGAATGAACAGCCTTCATCGCGACCGGCGTTCAGACGGCCGGCCTCGTGGCACAGTCCGATTCCTGCACACGGGCAGGCGCATGAGCGCCGGTCAGCGCGCCCCCAGCCCCTTCACGAAGTCCGCGAGTGTGCGGGTCAGGGTGTTGTGGGCCGGAGCCGCGAAGAGCGGGTCGAGGTGGTTCATGCCGGTGTCGGTCTCGTAAGTGGCGTACGGAATACGGGAGTTGGCAACCACCGTGTGCGCCGCCGACTCGATCGTGCCCTTGGCGTAGCTCGTGCCGAAGGCGTACAGCGGTACGTCGAGACGGTCGGCGTGGTGCAGTCGCAGGCCCAGGGAGCGGGCGAGCGCCGAGTCGGTGTAGGCGTCCGTGACGTCGAGGTCGACGGAGAGCCGGGCGGGCCAGTACCACTCCCACACGGCCGGCACCGGACCGGCGTACGCCGCCGCGACCCGGCCTATCGGCGTGATCCCGGTGTCGACCCAGCCGCGTACGTCCCCGCTGTCGGCGAGGTGTCCGGAGTGCACGGTGATGGAGTTGGGCCAGCCGAAGCCCGCGTCCACGAAGAAGCCCAGCAGCCCCGCGTTGGTGACCTGGTAGGGCAGACGCAGAGCCTCGGGCAGGCGGGGTTGGAGGAGGGAGGGGCCGTCGGGGTCGTGGAGTGCGTAGTGCCCGGCGAGCTGGTACCAGATCTGGGTGCTCTCCGCGCGGCTGCCGAGGCCCACGCCGCTCAGGGTCAGGTCGAAGACCGCCCCCGCGTCGATGGCCGCCAGCCGTTCCCGTATCTCCTCCGGCGAGTCGAGGACCGGGTCGCCCGTGCCGACGAACGCGCCGAGCACACCGCCGTCGACGACCACGAGCCCCGCGAGGTCCCGGTAGCCGGGGCAGCCGTCGAAGTCCCAGGCCGCGTACGCCATCGCGGTCGTCGCTCCCCAGGAGTGCCCGCCGAGCACCACACGCCGGCCGCCGCGTCCCGCCGTTCGGACGACGGCCCGCAGGTCGGCGAGGGTCAGGGGCAGGCCCCAGTGCGCGGCGAAGGGGGAAGCGGCCGGGGCCTGGGTGCGGTAGTGGCCGTCCAGGTAGTGGGTGAGGGGGTCCGGGCCCGCGAATCCCGAACGGTCGGCGAGGTTCTCCTCCCGCCGGTCGAGGGCCCACACCTGCAGCCCGGGCACGGCGGCGACCAGATCACGGGCCAGCAGCCGGAAGTCGTTCGCGGCCCCGAACATGCCCGGCACCAGCACGAGGACGGTGGGCGCCGCGTCCGGGCCGACCTTCAGGACGTGCACCCTGTCCGTCCCGGCGGGCCCGCCCCCGCTGCCCACGGCCACCGGCGCGTAGGGCTCCGGGCCGACGACCCATTGTCCGAATGTCTCTTGTCCGGTGGCGCCCGGTGCGCGTCCTGCGGCCTGCGCGGATCCGGCCCCCGTGCCGGATACGGCCGGCACCAGACCGCCGATCATTCCGCCCAGCAACGTACGGCGCGGCAGACGGCTCGTCATCTCGCGTACCTCCAGGGAGAGTTGGTCGGAGCCAGCTTCCCTCTCGCGCTCGACGGCCTTCGCACCAGGGTCGCTTTCGCGAAGGCTCGGGGCCTGCCGTCGTCAGGGCGCCGACCAGGGCGCGGACCGGGTCACCGATCCGCCGGCCCCATGGCCGACGACCGGGACGGAGCGCCCGCGCCCGTTTTCGCCCTGTCGCGCACCCGGTGTACGAGGTCGGCGGCGGCCTCCGGCCATTCGGCGTGGTCGAAGGTGAAGCCCGCGTCGAGCAGGCGGCCGGGGACGACCCGGCGGCTCTTGAGCAGGAGTTCGGTGTCCGAGCGGAGCGCGAACGCGCCCAGTTCGGCCATCCACCGCGTCGCGGGCAGGCCCACCGGAACGCCCCACGCGGCGCGCAGCGCACGCATGAACTCGCGCTGCGGGAGGGGGTGGGGAGCGGCGAGGTTGACGGGTCCGGCGAGGTCGTCCCGGCCGGCCAGGAACTCGACGGCGCGTACGAAGTCGTGGTCGTGGATCCAGGACACGTACTGCGCGCCGCCCGCGACCGGGCCGCCGAGGCCGAGCCGGGCCAGCCGCAGCAGGACGTCGAAAACGCCGCCGCGATCCGGGCTCATCACCATGGCGGTCCGCAGGGCGACCTTGCGCGTGGCAGGAGTCGTGGCCTGTTCCTGGGCCGCCTCCCAGGCCTTGGCGATCTCGACGCTGTAGGCCCAGTAGTCCGGTACGCCGGGCTCGGTGCCGCCGATGACGCCGGTCGCCTCGTCGTTGGGGGCGTCGAAGCGGTGGGCGTAGACCGTGGCGGTGCTCATCTGGAGCCAGAGCCGGGGAGGCCGCGCGGCACCCGCGACGGCCTCGCCGACGACCCGGGCGGAGTCCACGCGCGAGTCCATCATGGCCCGCAGGTTGGCCGGGGTGTAGCGGCAGCTGACGCTGCGGCCGGCCAGGTTGATCACGACGTCGCTGCCGTCGACCGCCTCCGTCCAGGCGCCCAGGGTCTCGCCGTCCCAGCCGATCTCACGGGCGCGTGTCGGCCGCCTCGTCAGGACGGTGACCTCGTGACCGGCGGCGGTGAGCGCACGGTTCAGGACCGTACCCACCTGGCCGGTTCCTCCGGGTATGACGATCTTCACGGTTTCCCCCACGGCTCGGAACTGGTGCCGCAAGCGTATCGCAATTATTTGAACGCGTTCAAAATCTACCTGTGACGAACTGTGTGTTGGATCTGAGTAGGTCGGCCCGGGTACCCCGCGGAGTGGTTGCTCGGTAACTTGCGTACCTGCCAGTGATGTTCGAGCCCCGGAAGGGAGGATGAGGGCCGCGATGACCGCCGGGCGGGGTTCACGCGCGTTACGGGCCACGGTGTTCGCGGCTGTCTGTGTGCTGCTCGCCGCCCTCGGGCACGTGCTGATTTCCGGCTCCTCCGTCGACCGGTGGACGCTGGCCGCCGGGGCAGTGGTCACGGCCGGCGCGGGCTGGTGCCTGACCGGCCGCGAACGCGGACTCCCGCTGGTCGTCGCCGTGGTGGTCGTCGCCCAGGGTGCGCTCCACTCGGTGTTCTCGATCGCCCAGGACCTGGTCACGGGCCCCGTCGGTACGACGACGGACTCCATGGACATGGCGCACACCGGCACCGGCTCCCTCCCCGGCACCACCGGCATGGGCATGCGCATGAATATGGGCGAGGGCGCGGGCCACCCGGCCCACGGCGGCCACGGCACGGACCTCCTGTCCTCCTCGTACGGCATGCTCGCCGCCCACACGCTCGCCGCACTGCTGTGCGGTCTGTGGCTGGCCTACGGGGAGCGCGCCGCGTTCCGCATCGTGCGGGCGGTGGCCGGCCGGCTGGCCGTGCCGCTGCGGATGGTGCTCACGCCGTCCGGGACACCTGACTGGCTCCGTCTGCGCCCCCGCCCGCGGCGCAACCGCTCGGACCGGGCGCCACGCCTGCTTCCGCTGGTCCACACGATCATTTCCCGGGGCCCGCCGACCGGAATCGCTGTCGTCTGAGACAGCTGGTTCCCCGGTCCGTTCCAGGTGGCGCCGACGTCATTCCGTCGGCCCGCGCGGGCGCTCCGGGCCCCGGCCGTACCCACCCTCAGGGGACGGCCGTCCTCCCTTGCCGGTAGCCGGCGGCTCGCGTTCACGTCTCGCGCACGCGTCGCCGATGCCCTTGGACCGCCCTCGCGCCGTGCTGCCGCGCAGGGCCTTCGAGGGCCGCCCTGCCGGATTCCGGATGATCCGAGAAGGACACCAGGTGATCACTCCCGCACCGCCCGCCCCGACCCTCGCGGGCTCCTCGACCCTGCCGGTGGACGAGTCGACAACCGCCTGGGCGCTCGCCGCTCGTGGTGGCGACCCGGTCGCCGTCGAACGCTTCGTCGGCGCCCTGCATCGCGATGTGGTGCGGTACGTCGCCCACCTCTCCGCCGATCCGCAGGCCGCCGACGACCTCGCCCAGGACACGTTCCTGCGGGCGCTCGGCAGTCTGCACCGGTTCGAGGGGCGGTCCTCGGCCCGCTCCTGGCTGATGGCCATCGCGCGGCGAGCGGTGATCGACAGCTTCCGCCATGCCGCCGCCCGGCCCCGGCTGTACGACACGGAGGACTGGCGCCTGACCGTCGAACTGGCCCAGCCGCGCGGGCTGCCCGGCTTCGAGGACGGGGTCGCGCTCCTCGACCTGCTGGCCGCGCTGCCCGACGAGCGGCGCGAGGCGTTCGTCCTCACACAGCTGATGGGGCTGCCCTACGCGGAGGTCGCCGAGGTCAGCGACTGCCCCGTCGGGACGGTGCGTTCACGCGTGGCCCGGGCCCGCGCGACCCTCGTCGAGCTGCTCGCCCAGGCCGAGAACGGAGCTGCGCCGACGGCCGTGTCCGAGGTCGCGGACGGGATGCCGTCGGCGGTTCTGGCCGCCTGACGGGAGGGGCGTGCCGGTCGGAGGTCACGGCGTTGCCCGGTCCGCCTCCTCGGGCAGCAGAGCGCACATCGTCTCGCGCTCCTCGGGGCCGATCATCGCCAGCCCCGAGGAGACGGTGTCGGCCAGTGCCGGCGAGGCCGCCGTGAACAGACGGCGGCCCTTCTCGGTGAGGGCCACCTCGACGCCCCGCTTGTCGCCGCACACCGCGCGCCGGGTGACCAGCCCGGCGTGCGAGAGGCAGGCGATCTGGTAGGTGAGGCGGGTCTTGGGGCGGCCGAGCAGTTCCGCGATCCGGGTCATCCGCAGCCCGCCGTCGGGCCGTTCCGCCAACAGGCACAGCACCAGGAACTCGTCGTGGGAGACCCCGAGCGTGTCCTTGAGGACGGGGCCGAGCCGTTGCTCGATCGCGCCGGTCGCGGCCAGCAGGACCATCCAGCCCCGTAGCTCGGCCGGGAGCAGTCCGCCCTCCTGGGCGGAGGGACAGGCGGGCGGATCGGCGGGGAGTTCGGAAGGGGCGGCCATGCTGCCGATTCTACCGGTAGTCCAATTTTGCACGAGGGGTTGTTCAGATTTGGATAACGGGCTACGTTGACATCATCACCCCGTCGTCCAAATTTGGATGACCACCGTTCAAGCCCCTGTTCCCGTAGGAGACAAGCTCATGACCGTTGCCGTCGAAACCGGCCTCTGGCAGCTCGACCGGACGGCCTCCACTGTCGCCATCGCCCACAAGACGATGTGGAACCTGGTCACGGTGAAGGGCACGTTCGCCATCACCGGCGGCGGTGGCGAGGTCCTCCCCGACGGCTCCGCCACGGGCACCGTGACCCTGGACGCCGCGTCCCTGAACACCAAGCACGCCAAACGGGACAAGCACCTGCACGGGGCCGACTTCTTCGACGTCGAGAACCACCCCGAGATCACCTTCGCGGTGCGCGGCGCCGAACTCCGCGACGGCGACTCCGTCCACGTCACCGGCCAGCTGACCGTGCGCGGCATCAGCCGCCCCACGAGCGTCACCGCACGCCTCACCCACACCGGCGGCGACGCGCTCACCCTGGACGCGGAGTTCAGCGTCGACCGGGACCAGTTCGGCCTGGGCTGGAACCAGCTGGGCATGATCCGTGGCCGTACGACGGTCACGACCAGCCTCCGCTTCACCCGCGCCAAGGCCTGAGGCTCAGGCCTCGGGGCTCAAGCCCCGGGGCTCTACGGCCGCTCGCCCGGCAACCGGACGTCCATGCTCGACAACGTGTCCGGCGACGCGGTGAACACACGCAGCCGGATACGGGTCCCCGGGCGCCCGGGCACGTGGAACACCGGCCCGGGCGGCCGGAGCCGGTAGACGGCGCTCGCGCGCGCGGACAGCGTGGCCGGTCCCTGAACCACCTTCCACCACCGGCTCATGCCCTGGCCGGTGGTGAACGTGAAGTGGGGCGCCAGCGCGCTGCCGTCCGTGTTCGTGACCCGGACCGTCAGCTCCGACACGGAGCCCGGACCGACCGTGAGCACCCTGGTCACCCGCATCCGCAGCGGCGGCGATCCCGTGACCGCCACGGCCGCGCTCGCCAGCGCCGGTACGAGGAGCAGCGAGGCCGCCGCGATCAGCGCCGGCCGCCTGCGCGGGCCCGACAGAAAGCGCGGCCGGGGCTGCCACGCCCCGGCGAACGACGCGGCCGGCGTGGTCACCGCTGCCGCCAGCCACAGCGGGGTCATCAGCAGGTAGTAGCCGTCCTGCGAACGCGTCGCAAGGAAGAAGGCGCACCACGGCAACACCGTCGCCGCCGGCCCCAGCCGTCGCACGAACAGGACGAGCAGCGCCAGCAGGGCCCCGGTCAACAGCATGCTGGCGAGGCTGTACCAGGCCAGCCGGCCGCTGCCGCCGGTGTAGTACAGCGCGATGCCCACCAGCCCCTGCCCGTGGATCGTCGCGTTCTGCGTCAACGGCAGCGCGACCCCGGCCGCCCAGGTGCGCGGCTCGCTCACGGCGAAGTACGTGTTGATCAGCAGCCACACGGTGACCGCCGTCCCGGCGATCCGCAGCACCACCCCGGCGGCCGGCCGGGCGCCCAGTTCGCCCCGGCGCACGGCGTAGATCCCGGCCAGCAGGAACGGCACGAGGAACCACGGCAGTTGCTGCGCGGCACAGGCCGCGCCCAGACAGGCGCCCCGCGCCAGACCGCCCCACCCCAGCCGCCCGCCCGCGCCGATCCTCGGCCAGTGCACCACCACCGGGATGAGCAGTACCAGCCCGATGATGGCCGGGTAACCGAGCCGCGCGTAACTCGGCAGGAACCCGAAACCCAGGCACGCCATGGTCGCCGCCGACCGCCACGGCACCGGCAGCAGCCGCCACAGCGCCACCGCGCCGACGAGCAGCGTCCCCGTCGTCACCGCGGTCGCCGCGAGTGCGCCGTGCCCGAGCCACAGGAACGGCGCGGTCAGCAGCGGGGCCAGGGGCGGGTAGCCGTACGTGAGGTCGTAGCCGCCGTTCATGGTCGGCGTCAGGGCCACGTCGGGGTTGTGCTGGAAGAGCCACGGCCAGGGCTGCCCGTACAACGGGTGCCCGGCGACGAGTTCGCGGGCGGCCTGCGCCGTGAGGACGCCCTCGTCGCCGCCGGCGTGGTTCAGGGCGAACGTGCACAGGGTCAGTGTCACCGCGGTGACCAGGACACACAGATCGAGGCGGGCGAGCGAACGCGTCCGGCGTACGGTCAGCGCCAGCACACCGCTGACCAGGATCGACAGATAGCAGAGCGAGATGACGGCGGCGACGACCAGCCGGTGACTGGCGGCCTGCGTCCAGACCGCACGCGTACCGATGAACAGACTGACGGTCGCGAGCAGCGTCAGCACACGGTGCCACTGCGCGGGCGCGTCGGACTCCGGGGGGCGGGATCGCGGGGGACCGGTCTTCGCCGTGACGTCCGGCGCCGTTTCTGCCAAGTGCACGACATCGGAACGTAATCGTGCCCGGTGTGCCGCGCGCGGGTGGAGGTGAAGGGTCCGGTGTGAGGCCGGTAAGAGTGTCCGGCAGTAGCTTTTTGCGATGATTCGGGTGGCCTCGGGTCGTTCGGTCAGTACACGTCGCGCACGTAGCGCTTCGCCGCCGTCAGCTGCTTCACGTACGCACCCGCCTCCTCCTCGCTCAGACCGCCGTGCGCCACCGCGACGTCCCGCAGCGCCCGGTCCACGTCCTTCGCCATGCGTGAGGCGTCGCCGCAGACGTAGAAGTGGGCGCCCTCCTGGAGCCAGTGCCACAGCTCGGGCCCGTGCTCGCGCATCCGGTCCTGGACGTAGACCTTGTTGCGCTGGTCGCGGGAGAACGCGGTGTCCAGGCGGGTCAGCGTGCCCTCCGTCACCAGACCGGCCAGCTCGTCCTCGTAGTAGAAGTCGGTGGCACGGTGCTGCTCGCCGAAGAACAGCCAGTTCGGCGCCGTGTGCCCGAGCGCCCGCCGTTCCTGGAGGAACCCCACGAACGGCGCCACCCCGGTCCCCGGCCCGACCATCACCATCGGCGTCGAGGCGTCCGCGGGGGGCCTGAAGTGCGGCGCGCGCTGGACGAAGACGGGGACCGCCGTGTCCGGCCCGGCGTCGGCCAGGAAGGGCGAGCAGACTCCGCCGCGCGGCCGGCCGTGCAGGTTCTCGTACCGCACCACGGACACCGTCAGCGACACCCGCGCCGGGTCGACGAGCGGGCTCGACGATATGGAGTACAGACGGGGCTGCAGCCGGCGCAGCACCTTCACCCACTCCTGCGCGGACGCCCGCACCCCGTACTCGGCGACCACGTCGACGGCTTGGCGTCCCCAGGACCAGCGGGCCAGGCCGTCCTTGTTGTCGGATCGCATCAGCTTTTTCAACTCACGGTTGTCCCGGGCCCGTTCGGAGACGAAGCGCAGCAGGTCGGGGGTGATCCGGGTGATGTCGAGCTGCCGATGCAACGCCTCGGAGAGCGAGAACGCGCCGACTCCCTCGACCTCCACGCCGGTTGACGCGTCCAGGCCGGTCACGGCGAGCCATTCCTCCACCAGGGCAGTGGAGTTGACGGGCCGTACCCCGAGCGCGTCACCCGCTTCGTACGTCAGTGCCGTACCGCTGGTGTCGAAGGTGAACCGGCGCACCTCCTTGGTCGCGCCGGGCAGGCTGAGCAGCCGGTTGCCGACGAGCCGGGCGGGGGAGGGGGCGGGCTTGGCGGGCCGGACGGCGGGAGCGGGACCGGGGGCGGAAGCGGGGGAGGAGGGTTGGGGGGCCGCACCGGCCGGCTGCTGCTTCTGCCCGCCGGCCGAGCCCTTCCCGTCAGTCGCGTCCTGCGCGTCCTTCGTGCCGAGCACGTCGATCACCTGGTCGAGCCACGCGTCCGCCGACGGCTCGAAGTCGGGCTCGCAGTCGGTGCGCGGGGTGATCCGCACCGCCCCCAACTCGTCGAGCCGCGCGTCCAGTCGGCGCCCGTGCCCGCAGAAGTCGTCGTACGAGGAGTCGCCCAGCGCGAGGACGGCGTACCGCACGCCGTCCAGCCGCGGTGCCTGCTCCCCGGAGAGCGTGTCCCAGAAGCCGGAGCCGTTGTCCGGGGCGTCGCCGTCGCCGAAGGTGCTGGTGATGAAGAGGAGATCGGCACTGCGCGCGAGGGCGCTCACATCGGCCTCGTCCATACCGACGAGCCTCGCCCGGTGCCCGCCGGCGTTCAGCCGCTCGGCGGTCGCGCCGGCGAGTTCCTCGGCGTTGCCCGTCTGCGAGGCCCACAGCACGACGACCTCGCGCCCGTCGACCTGGACCCCGACACCGACCCGTTCCCGCGGCGGAGCCTCCACGGTCCTGGAGTACATCCCGGCGAGCATCCCGTTCACCCAGTCGGCGTGCTCGGCGCCGAACGGAGCGGAGGCGGGCAGCACGGGAATCCCCGCGGCACCGGTGGGCAGCCCGGCGAGGAAACCCGAGAGGTACTGACGCTCCTGCGCGCTGAGGACGGGCGGGGGAGCGGGAGTGAACGCGAACTCCGGTACGGACAGTGGGACTTGAGGGCGCACGGGCTCGGGCGTCGCAGGGGGTTCCAGCTGGGCCTCGGGCCGGTGCACCTTCACCAGGGACACCGCGCACATCTTGAACTCCGGCTGCAGGGACAGCGGATCGACCGCGTCGCTCGTCACCGCGTTGATGCTGAGGTACTCCCCGAAGAGGTCGTTCCAGTGGAAGGGCGCGAAGACGCAACCCCTGCGCACCCGGTCCGTGACAACGGCCGGCAGCACGGCCCGCCCGCGCCGCGAGGCGACCTCGACCGAGTCGCCGTCCACGACCCCCAACTCCCGGGCGTCCTCGGGGTGGACCTCCACGAACGGCCCGGAGTTCAGCTTGTTGAGCTTGGCGACCTTCCCCGTCTTCGTCAGCGTGTGCCACTGGTGCTGCACGCGTCCGGTGTTGAGGACGAACGGGAAGTCGTCGTCGGGCAGTTCGGCGGCGGGCAGCTGCGGCCGGGCGTAGAAGACGCCACGCCCACTGGCCGTGGCGAACCGCGGCCCCCCGCCTTCACCCTCGCCCGCCTTCTCGACGTACCGGATGGGATTGCGCGCGGGCCCGTCCACCGAGGCGGCCGGCCACTGCACGGGAGTCTCCCGCAGCCGCTCGTAGGTGACCCCGCGAAGGTCCCACCCGGTCTTCGGGTTCCACGCCCGCTTGAGCTCCTCGAAGACGTCCTCCGCACTCTCGTACGCGAACCCGTCGAACCCCATCGCGCGGGCGACTTCCGCGATGATCCGCCAGTCGGCCATGGCGTCGCCGGGCGGGTCGACGGCGGCCCGGGCGAGGGTGAGGTTGCGCTCGCTGTTGACGAGGACGCCCTCCGCCTCGGTCCACATCGCGCCGGGCAGGACGATGTCGGCGTACGCGTTGGTCTCGGTCTCGGCGAAGACGTCCTGGGTGACGACGAACTCGGCGGCCTCCAGGCCCTCGATGACCGTACGGCGGTTGGCGACCGAGGCGACCGGGTTGGTGCAGATGATCCAGCAGGCCTTTATCCGGCCCTCGGCCATCCGCCGGAACATCTCGATCGTGCCGTGGCCGGCGCCGTCCTTGCGGAGCGTGCCGGCCGGCAGCTCCCACAGGTCCTCGACGAACGCCCGCTCCTCGTCCACCAGCACGGACCGCTGGCCGGGAAGCCCCGGCCCCATGTACCCCATCTCCCGGCCGCCCATCGCGTTGGGCTGCCCGGTCAGGGAGAAGGGCCCGCTGCCGGGGCGGCAGATCGCGCCGGTGGCGAGATGCAGGTTGACCAGCGCGTTCGTGTTCCAGGTGCCGTGCGTGGACTGGTTGAGCCCCATGGTCCAGCAGCTCATCCACTCACCGGCGTCCCCGATGATCCGCGCCGCCGCCCGGATGTCGTCCTCGGGGATCCCGGTGATCGCGGAGACGGCGTCCGGTGCGTAGTCCGCGAGGAAGGCCGGCATCTCCTCCCAGCCCTCGGTGTGGGCGGCGATGAACTCCTGGTCGGTGTACCCGTCGGCGTGCAGCAGATGGAGGAGACCGTTGAGGAACGCCAGATCGGTCCCGGGTTTGATCTGCAGGAACAGTTCGGCCTTGGCGGCGGTGGCGGTACGCCGGGGGTCGACGACGATGAGCTTCGCCCCCGCCTTGACCCGCTCCATCATCCGCAGATACAGGATCGGATGGCAGTCGGCCATGTTCGACCCGATGACGAGGAAGGCGTCGGCGTGGTCGAAGTCGTCGTACGAGCCGGGCGGCCCGTCGGCTCCCAGCGACAGCTTGTAGCCGGTGCCCGCGCTGGCCATGCACAGCCGGGAGTTGGACTCGATCTGGTTCGTGCCCACGAACCCCTTGGCAAGCTTGTTCGCCAGGTACTGGGCCTCAAGGCCCATCTGCCCGGAGACATAGAAAGCGACGGCGTCCGGACCGTGCTCGTCGACGATGGCCCGCAGCCGCCGAGCGGTCTCCGCGATCGCGTCCGCGACGGGCGCCGGCACCAGTTCCTCGCCCCGGTCGTCGAAGCCGTCCCTGACCAGCGCGGTGGTCAGCCGGCCGGGCGCACTGAGCATGTCGGCGGTGGTCGCGCCCTTGGTGCACAGCCGCCCCGCGTTCGCTGGGTGCGCCTTGTCCCCGGACGCCTTGAAGACCGTACGCCGCCCGTCGGGTCCGAGCCCGATGTCCAGCACGATTCCGCAGCCCACCCCGCAGTACGAGCACACCGTTCGCACCTGCGTGGTCGTGGGGGTAGTGGTCACGTGCTGCCTTTCTCCGTCTTCCGTCGTTCTTCATGCCGGGCCCGCTGCTCGTGAGCGTACGAATTGCCCGTTACGTCGATGTCACGTGATCCGATCATGAGCGGTTACGCCCGCTGCACAGCCAGAGTGTCAGTGCTGTGAGGTACGGATAGGTGTTCGGATTTTTCTCACACAGGGGGTCGCTGAGCGTGTCGTATTGGGCCGATCGGGTGACCATGAGTAAGAATTGGCTGATGCAGACAGTCAGTGCGAGCCAGGGCGGAGTGGGTCGATGAACCACCACGATGTCACCGACGAACAGTGGGAGGGGCTCGCCCAGGTAGTACCGCTGAGAGGCCGGGACGCCTGGCCGTCCGCGGTGGGCCACCGGGCGATGCCCGAGGCGCAGACCGAGGCCAGGCGGCGTTTCGTCGTCCTGCGCGTCAATGTCTTCGCGGACGCGCGAGAGGTCGCCGAGACGCTGATGGCGGGCATACCGGTGCTCCTCGATCTGACGGGCGCCGAGGCGGACACCGCCAAGCGGGTCCTCGATTTCAGCACGGGCGTCGTCTTCGGCCTGGCGAGCGGGATGCACCGGGTCGACCGGAACGTGTTCCTTCTCACCCCGCCCGGGACCGAGGTCGGCGGACTCATGGGAGGAGCGGGCATCCCGGGGCACTGAGACCGGCAGTGCGGCGAGATCCGTCCCCCGTTCGTAGGAAGGTGCGGCGGACAAAACGGTTCGCCTCACAGGCGGAGGCCTACGGTCCGGATATGACCCTCCCGCTGGACTTACCGCCCTCCCCTGCCATCGAGGAACAGCGGGCGGCTCCTCCCGACCGGCCGAGCGTCACCGAACTGAGGCTGGCCGCCTACGCGGGGCACCGGCAGGCCAGGTTCCCGCTCGGGCGGCTCACCCTCCTCGCCGGTCCGAGCGGCGGCGGCAAGTCGACAGCGCTCAGGGCGTACGAGTCGCTGGCCCGGCTCGGCTCCGGCGCCGCAGTCGGGGAGGCGTTCCGGGACCCGGCCGCCTGCGTACCGGAACGCGCCCGCCCCGACGCCCAGAGCCGACGCGGCTTCCGTATCGGCTGTACGGCGGACGGTCCCGAGGGTCCCGTACGGCTCGACGTCGCCGTCCAGGCCGAGCCCGAACTGCGCATCGTGGGCGAGCGGTTGAGCGCCGGCGGAGTGGTCCTGCTGGAGACGGCACTGCGCGATCCCGGCCGGCGCACCGTCCAGGCCGCCTGGCACACCGCCGGTTCGGCCTCGGTCACCCGCGCCCCGATGCCGGACGACCGGCTCGGCACGGCCCTGCTGCCGCTGCGGGTGGCCGGGAAGACGGACGGACAGCGCCAGGTCATCGCCGCCGCCGAGCAGATGGTCGTCGCCCTGCGCTCCGTCTTCGCCTGTGATCCCCGGCCCGACCAGATGCGCGCGGCGGTCCCCGTGGACAGCGGGCGGCTCCTGCCGGGCTGCGGCAACCTGGCCGAGGTCCTGCGGCGCACCCGGTCCGAATGCACCATCCGGCACGGCCTGTTGGTCGCCGCCGTCCGCGACGGCTGCGCGGGCCCGGTCAGCGACGTACGCGCCGACGAGGTCGCCGACGGCCGCGTCCGGGCCGTGCTCGACCGGGGCGACGGACTGCTCACCCGCTTCGGCAGGCTGGGCGACGGCGAGTTGAGGTACACGGGTCTGGCGCTGGTCCTGCTGACCGGCCCCGGCGTACTGGCCGTCGACCGGCCCGGCGAGGTGCCCGACGCCCTCCAGACGCTCACGGTCCTGGCCGACGGTTTCGACCGGGCCCTCGACGTCCGGCAGCGTGAGCAACTCCTGCGCCTGGCCGCCCGGATGTGCGACCGCGGACATATCCGCCTCCTCGGTGCGGTGAGCGACGCGTCCTGGGCGGAGGGGGTGCCGGGGGTGACGGTGGTACACCTGAAGCCGTGACAGACCAGGAACACACCGAGGCCCCCCACCAGTTGGACGTGGCGAAACTCCAGCGCAGGCTGGCCGACTTCGCGGCGGCACGGAACTGGCAGCCGTTCCACACCCCGAAGAACCTCGCCGTCGCGCTCAGCGTGGAGGCGTCCGAACTGGTCGAGATCTTCCAGTGGTTGACGCCCGAGGAGTCGGCGCGGGTGATGGACGACCCGGACACCGCCCACCGGGTGACCGACGAGGTCGCCGACGTGCTCGCGTATCTGCTCCAACTGTGCGAGGTGCTCGGGATCGACGCGCTGGCCGCCCTCGACGCGAAGATCGACCGCAACGAGCAGAGGTTCCCCAAAGCGGAATAGTTACGCTCCGGAGTCGGATTGCGATCCGTTCCCCTTTTGTTGTCCGCAGATTTCCGCCTTCCTCTGGCTTTTCGCCCCACAGCACTTCACTCTGGGTAGTGGACAGTGTGGCTTGGGCGGACGTGCGGACAGCGCGTCGGAACAGACGGGGGCAGCGCATGGACGCGGTGCAGCTCATTCTGACGAGCAGACATGCCCTCGCGATCAGCGAAGGCGTGTCCCGGACCCTGGCGGAGGTGTGGCAGGCGCAGGCCCTCGCGCAGGCGATAGGCAGCCGCCTCGCAGTCACCGGACCACCCGAACTGCGGGGCGAGGCACTGGGGTTGACCGAACTGGCGGGCCGAGGCTGCGGTGTACTGGACGAACCGCGGCTTGCCGTCGGCGCCTTACGCGCGGCCCAGCTCACCGAGCTGGGTGACGCCCGCCAGGCCCTCGTCTGCCTCGGCAACCTCCTCGGCGAGGCCGGCATAGCCCTGGTCGGTATCGCCAGCGCGGCGGCCGACGAGACGACGTACTGGCAGTGCATGGAGTCGATCGACGCGGCGGACGAGTCCCGCGACCGGGTCCTGGAGATGCTCCGCAAACTGGCGGCCAGGGAGGCGGCGGGCGGAGCGGAACGGGTCGCGGGCTAGCGATTCACCGGCGGTCATCAGCGGAAATCAGCTGTCATCGGGTGCGCGGCCGATGGACGCGGGCCGAGCCTTGAGGCTCGGCCCCGGTGATCTCGGCGACCTCAGCCCGCCTCAGTCTCCTCGACGGACGACGACGACACCCCCGCCGACTGGAAATCCTCGTCGAGCGCCGACAGATCCGCGTTCAGTGCGGCCATCAGCTCCTCCATCTGCTGCAGCAGCCCCTTCGGCTGTGTGGGCCCCGCCTGCTGCGGCACGACTTCTTCGGACAATGGACGGCCTCCTCGGCCCCTGGCCCCCGAAGGGGCCGACGCGGGTGCGCCCCGGAGCGAGCGGGCCGGCAATCGAACTCGCCGGCCGGTCGGTGCCGGCGCGGGCGCCGGTCGGGCCGGCACCGACCGAGCCAACGATCATCGCTGTGGGGGGTCACTGGCACAGCCCCGCACCTCACACGCGGTTGACGCTTTTTCACCCGACTGGGGAGGCGTGGGGCAGGGGACACCGGTGGGGTTGACCGGTGTTCGACCGTGCAGGATGGGGGCCATGGATCTTCGTATCTTCACCGAACCCCAGCAAGGCGCCACCTACGACACCCTGCTCACCGTGGCGAAGGCCACCGAGGACCTCGGCTTCGACGCGTTCTTCCGCTCGGACCACTACCTCCGCATGGGCGACGGGGACGGCCTGCCCGGCCCCACCGACGCCTGGATAACCCTCGCCGGACTCGCCCGCGAGACCAAGCGCATACGCCTCGGCACCCTGATGACGGCCGCCACCTTCCGGCTCCCCGGCGTCCTCGCCATCCAGGTCGCGCAGGTCGACCAGATGTCCGGCGGACGGGTCGAACTCGGCCTGGGCGCGGGCTGGTTCGAGGAGGAGCACAAGGCGTACGGCATCCCGTTCCCGCAGGAGAAGTTCGCCCGCCTCGAAGAGCAGCTGGCGATCGTGACCGGCCTGTGGGGGACCAAGGCCGGCGAAACGTTCAGCCACCACGGCACGCACTACGACCTCACCGACTCCCCGGCCCTCCCCAAGCCCGTGCAGGCCAGGATCCCCGTGCTCATCGGCGGCCACGGCGCGGTCCGTACCCCGCGGCTGACCGCGCGGTACGCCGACGAGTTCAACCTGCCCTTCGGGTCGGTCGAGGACGCGGAGCGCCAGTTCGGCCGGGTGCGTGCGGCGGCCGAGGAGGCGGGCCGCAAGGACGACGAACTGACGTACTCGAACGCGCTCGTGGTCTGCGTCGGCAGGGACGACCAGGAAGTGGCCCGTCGCGCCGCCTCGATCGGCCGCGAGGTCGACGAACTGAAGGCCAACGGACTGGCGGGATCCCCGGCCGAGGTCGTGGAGAAGATCGGCCGGTACGCGGAGGTCGGCTCCCGGCGGATGTACCTCCAGATCCTCGACCTCGACGACCTGGACCACCTGGAACTGATCTCCTCGCAGGTTCAGTCCCAGCTGTCGTAACCCGGCACATGGTCGGTGTGCGGCCGGTGTGTGTCCTGTGCGTACGCCGTCGAGACCTGCCCTTCCGGTCGCGAACGGGGTACGACGCACAGGACACGGGTCACCGAGCCGCTCCCGGCCGCGTGACCGCCCCGGCGCGGGGGCTTCAGCGGATGCGGTGCTGCTTCCAGAAGGGGCCCAGGTTCCTGGTCGTCGCCGCCTGGGCGGCCTTCTTGAAGTCGGCGGTGGTGGAGACGCCGTACCAGTGGTCGTGGGCGTAGCGCTTGAGGAGTCGTGCCATGGTGTCGGAACCGAGGGCGCGCTCCAGATCCGCCAGGGCGCAGGAGCCGGCCGTGTACACGAGGTGGAACTCGCCGCGGTGGGTGGACCAGTAGGCCATCGAGTTGGTGAGCGCGGCGCTGTCGTTCGGCCAGTCGTCCTGCGACCAGCAGCCGACGGTGTCCCAGCCGTAGAAGCGCGCGTTGGCGTACTGGGCGAAACTCTCGTCCAGCCAGGGCGAGGCGTACTCGTCGTTGCCCACGATGCCGTACCACCACTGGTGGGCCACTTCGTGGACGACGGCGCCGCCCTCTTCGGTGGTGCCGAGGAGGACCAGTCCGGGGTACTCCATGCCACCGCCGAACCCGCTGGTCATCACGAGGTCGATCTCGCCGTACGGATACCTGCCGAACTCCCTGCCGAACCGGTCGACGGCGGCGACGCCGTCCTGGCGGGTGAGGCGGACGCCCGCGGCGGGCGTGTCGGGGGACCAGTACGACTTCACGCGCACACCCCCGGGCGAGATCTCGGTCGCGGTGCGGAACGGGCCGGCCGCCCACGCGAAGTCCCGTACCCGAGCGGCGACACTGCGGGTGACCGTGCGGCCGGGCTTTCCGGGGCGGGTCCAAGTACGGCCGGTCGCAGGGACCTTGAGGGCCGACGGGTGGTCCAGACGCACCCGGAAGTCGCTCGCCAGGGTGTAGAAGCTCTCGCCGGTCGCCACATACGGATCGAGGTGCCACCCCTTCGCGTCGTGCACGGCCAGGACCGGCAGCGCGTTGCCCAGGAAGCGGAACGCGCCCTCGCGGCCGAAGCGGCCGTTCCGTCCGGGCACGGTGATGGACACGTCGAAGGCGACGGTCGTCCGCCCGCCGTGTGCGAGCGGCTTCGGCAGGGTGACGCGCAGCGCAGTGCAGTTCACGGTGAGGCGGTCCGGAG
This sequence comes from Streptomyces sp. AK08-02, assembly GCF_033795085.1. Classification (NCBI taxonomy): domain Bacteria; kingdom Bacillati; phylum Actinomycetota; class Actinomycetes; order Kitasatosporales; family Streptomycetaceae; genus Streptomyces; species Streptomyces sp. AK08-02. The sequence goes on along the minus strand of NZ_JARAZV010000019.1, from coordinate 98,867 downwards.
TGCCGCCGCGCACCTTGGACACCCTGACGGGGGACGGCCTGCCGGCCGCGCCGCATCCGTCGTCGCCGTTGCCCCACAGACGCACGTACACCTCACGCAGCGGGCGATCGGAGGCGTTGCGGAACGACACTCGTTGGCGCCCCGTCCAGTGGGAGCCGTCGGTGTCGCCGCGCAGACTCACGTCGTAGCGCGGACGGTCGGGTGTCGCCGCGGCCCCGGGTGCGACCGCCCCGGCCGTGACCGCGCCGGCCAGGGTCGAGGCAGCTGTCACCAGCAGGGTGAGCAGGACGGCGAGCAGACGGGGACCGGTTCTCGAAGACCACGCGGGCAGCGACGACATGGCAGCGGATCTTGTCACAGGGTTCCGACACCTGACCCCCGCCTGCGAGAAGAGAGGAGGTCGGCTCCGCTTCTCCGGAGCCGCTGCGGCGGGAAAATGCCCGAGTGCGCCGGGTGGGTTCGCTGTACGTTGACGCACAGCAAGTATTCCCAGTTCAAACCCTTCTCTGAGGCCTGGCCACCGTGTTCCTGACGATCAGCACCACCGGCACCCCCGAACGCCCCGCGACCGACCTCGGCTACCTGCTGCACAAGCATCCCGACAACGCGCAGACGTTCTCCACCTCCTTCGGCACCGCGCACGTCCTCTACCCCGAGGCGTCCGACGAGCGCTGCACGGCGGCGCTGCTGCTGGAGGTCGACGCGGTCGCGCTGGTCCGGCGCGGCAAGGGCAAGGGGCGCGGTGGCGCACCCGACGCGGCTCTCGCGCAGTACGTCAACGACCGTCCGTACGCGGCCTCTTCGCTGCTCGCGGTCGCGCTCAGCGCGGTGTTCAGCAGCGCCATGAAGGGCCAGTGCCGGGCGAAGCCCGAACTCCCGGGCGAGGTGCGTCCGTTGAGCATCGAGGTGCCCGCGCTCCCGGCTCGGGGCGGCGCGGACCTCGTACGGAACCTCTTCGAGCCGCTCGGCTGGACGGTGACGGCCGAACCGGTCCCGCTGGACACGGAGTTCCCGGAGTGGGGCGACTCGCGTTACGTACGGCTGCGCCTGGAGTCGGACACGCTGACCCTGGCCGAGGCGCTGCGTCACCTGTACGTCCTGCTGCCGGTACTCGACGACGCCAAGCACTACTGGGTGGCACCCGACGAGGTCGACAAACTGCTGCGGGCCGGCGAGGGCTGGCTGCCCGCGCACCCGGAGCAGAAGCTGATCACCAGCCGCTATCTGTCCCGGCGTTGGTCGCTGACCCGGCAGGCGATGGAGCGACTGGAACTGGTCCGGCTGGCCGAGTCCGACGACAGCGAGGTCGAGGAGATCGACAACGCCGTCGAGGACGAGACGGAGACGGAGCCGGAGGAGAAGCCGATGTCGCTCGGCGTGCGGCGCCGGGACGCGATCATCGCGGCGCTGAAGGCGTCCGGGGCCGCCCGGGTGCTCGATCTCGGTTGTGGGCAGGGCCAGTTGGTGCAGGCGCTGCTCAAGGACCCGGCGTTCACCGACATCGTCGGGGTGGACGTGTCGATGCGCGCGCTCACCATCGCCTCGCGGCGGCTGAAGCTGGACCGGATGGGGGAGCGGCAGGCGTCGCGCGTCAAGCTGCTCCAGGGTTCGCTCGCCTACACCGACAAGCGGCTCAAGGGGTACGACGCCGCCGTGCTGTGCGAGGTGGTCGAGCACCTCGACCTGCCGCGGCTGCCGGCCCTGGAGTACGCCGTGTTCGGCGCCGCCCGCCCGCGCACGGTCCTCGTGACGACGCCGAACGTCGAGTACAACGTCCGCTGGGAGTCCCTCCCGGCCGGCCACAGCCGTCACGGCGACCACCGTTTCGAGTGGACGCGGGAGGAGTTCCGCTCCTGGGCGCGGAAGGTGGCCGAACGGCACGGGTACGAGGCGGAGTTCGTGCCTGTCGGGCCGGACGACCCGGAGGTCGGGCCGCCGACCCAGATGGCCGTGTTCACGATGAGGAACGAGACCGGTGACGGTGCGGCGACCAGGTCCGCGAGTGGGAAGAAGGAGGCGAAGGCAGCATGAGCAGCGTTGAGAACACCGCGAGTGTCGAGAACAAGGGGCGCGTGCTGCCCGTCACCGACCTCTCCCTCGTGGTCCTGATCGGGGCGTCCGGCTCGGGCAAGTCCACTTTCGCCCGGCGGCACTTCAAGCCGACCGAGATCATCTCCTCGGACTTCTGCCGAGGTCTGGTCGCCGACGACGAGAACGACCAGAGTGCCAGCAAGGACGCCTTCGACGTCCTGCACTACATCGCGGGCAAGCGACTCGCGGCGGGCCGCCGTACCGTCGTCGACGCGACCAACGTGCAGGAGAGCAGCCGCAAGCAGCTTATCGAGCTGGCCCGGCAGTACGACGTCCTGCCCATCGCCGTCGTCCTCGACGTGCCCGACGACGTGTGCGCCGAACGCAACGCCTCCCGCACCGACCGGGCCGACATGCCTCGCCGGGTCATCCACCGGCACATCCGCGAGCTTCGCCGCTCCCTGCGCCACTTGGAACGCGAGGGGTTCCGGAAGGTGCACGTCCTGCGCGGTGTCGAGGAGATCGAGAGCGCCGAGGTCCGCACCGAGAAGCGCTTCAACGACCTGACACACCTCACCGGCCCCTTCGACATCATCGGCGACATCCACGGCTGCGCGTCCGAACTGGAGTCCCTGCTCGGCGCTTTGGGCTACGAGGACGGGGTCCACCCGGGTGGCCGTACCGCCGTCTTCGTCGGTGACCTCGTCGACCGAGGCCCGGACAGCCCGGGCGTGCTGCGCCGTGTGATGTCCATGGTCGGCTCGGGCAACGCGCTGTGCGTGCCCGGCAACCACGAGAACAAGTACGGCCGTCACCTCAAGGGCCGCAAGGTCCAGCACACCCACGGGCTCGCCGAGACCATCGAGCAGATGGACGGAGAGAGTGACGAATTCCGTTCGCAGGTAAGGGAGTTCATCGACGGACTCGTCAGCCACTACGTCCTGGACGGCGGCCGGCTGGTGGTCTGTCACGCCGGTCTGCCGGAGAAGTACCACGGCCGTACGTCGGGCCGGGTGCGCTCGCACGCCCTGTACGGCGAGACGACCGGGGAGACCGACGAGTTCGGCCTGCCGGTGCGCTATCCGTGGGCGGAGGACTACCGGGGCCGGGCGGCGGTCGTCTACGGTCACACGCCGGTTCCGGAGGCCAGCTGGCTGAACAACACCATCTGCCTCGACACGGGTGCCGTCTTCGGCGGCAAGCTGACCGCGCTGCGCTGGCCGGAGCGGGAACTGGTCGACGTACCGGCCGAGCAGGTCTGGTACGAGCCGGTCAGACCGCTGCGGTCGGAGGCGCCGGGCGGGCACGACGGCCGGCCGCTGGACCTGGCGGACGTCCACGGCCGCCGGGTGGTGGAGACGCGCCACGCGGGCCGGATCACCGTCCGGGAGGAGAACGCGGCGGCGGCCCTGGAGGTCATGAGCCGCTTCGCGGTGGACCCGCGTCTGCTGCCGTACCTGCCGCCGACGATGGCCCCGACGGCTACCTCCCATGTGGAGGGCTATCTGGAGCACCCGGCGGAGGCGTTCGAGCAGTACCGGGCGGACGGGGTCGAGCGGGTCGTGTGCGAGGAGAAGCACATGGGTTCGCGGGCGGTGGCACTGGTGTGCCGCGACGCCGAAGTGGCTCGCAAGCGGTTCGGTGTCGACAGCGGTGGCGACGGGGACGGTCCCGCGGGGGCGCTGTACACGCGTACCGGGCGGCCGTTCGTCGACGACCCGAAGGTGACCGAGGAGATCCTCGGCCGGGTACGGGTGGCGGCGGACGGAGCCGGTCTGTGGGAGGAGCTTGGCACCGACTGGCTGCTGCTGGACGCCGAGTTGATGCCGTGGTCGCTCAAGGCGTCCGGGCTGCTGCGGTCGCAGTACGCCGCGGTCGGCGCCGCCTCCGGGGCGGTGTTCCCGGGGGCGCTGGCCGCGCTGGAGGGTGCGGCCGCGCGGGGTGCCGACGTGCGGGACCTGCTCGCTCGCCAGCGTGAACGGGCTTCGGACGCCGCGGCGTTCACGGCGGCCTACCGGCGTTACTGCTGGCCGACGGAGGGGTTGGACGGGGTGCGGCTGGCGCCCTTCCAGGTCCTGGCCACGGAGGGGCGCAGCCTGGCGGGTCTGCCGCACGACGAGCAACTGGCCCTGCTGGACCGGCTGGTGGAGAACGACGCCACGGGACTGCTGCAGACGACTCGTCGGCTGTACGTCGACACGGCCGACGCGGAGTCGGTGCGGGCGGGCGTCGACTGGTGGCTGGAGATGACCGGGCGGGGCGGCGAGGGCATGGTCGTCAAGCCGCTGGGCGGGGTGGTACGCGACGGCAAGGGGCGGCTGGTGCAGCCCGGCATCAAGTGCCGGGGGCGTGAGTATCTGCGGATCATCTACGGGCCGGAGTACACGCGGCCGGAGAATCTCGCGCGGCTGCGGGGGCGGTTCCTGAACCACAAGCGGTCGCTTGCGATCAGGGAGTACGCGTTGGGGTTGGAGGCGTTGGATCGGCTGGCGGAGGGGGAGCCGTTGTGGCGGGTGCATGAGGCTGTGTTCGGGGTGTTGGCGTTGGAGTCGGAGCCGGTGGATCCGCGGCTGTAGGGGTTTCGCCCCCGCCGCCCCTACCCGTCCCATCCTCGGGGGCTGCGCCCCCGAACCCCTGCTACGGCCCTGAACGGGCCTTGTCCTCAAACGCCGGACGGGCTGAATACCCAGCCCGTCCGGCGTTTGAGGACGAGCGCGTTCAGCGCGACAAGGGGGTCTGGGGGCGCAGCCCCCAGGGATGGGGTCAGCTCACCAGGCGCAGGCGCTCCTCGCATACTCCCACCCGGACCGTCTGGCCCCAGGTGAGGTGCACCGCGTCGCCCTCCATCCCGTCCCCGAACGCCACCAACTGCTCGGATTCCACTGTGAGTCGGAGGCCCGACCCCGTCGCCAGCTCACCCGCCACCAGTGAGGTCCCGGTGACCGGTGAAGGCCATGCCTCCCGCACGAACCACAGGAGGCGGGTGTCGGTGGGGCGGGGGAGGGGCAGCGTGCTGTCCCGTTCCTGCCATACCGAGCGGAGCCATCCGCTGGCCCCCGTTCCCGTGCCCACCAGAACCCCGGACGATGCCTGGGCCTCGACGGCACCCCTGTCGCCGTCGAGGCCCAGGCGGTACCGGACCGTCTGGTGGCCGGGTGCCCCCAGATAGATCTCGTTGAGGGCGACCAGCCGCTGTGTGTCGTCGGCGACCGCCTCGACCATGGTGAGTTCGTCGACGGCGGTGTTCCGCGCGAGCACCGCGGGCAGCAGACCCGCCATGTCCGCCGGCCGGTGCCGGACCAGCACCCCGGGATTGCGTCCGGGGTCGGTGTCCACGCCCAGGACCGGCTGCCCCTTGAGGTACTTGGCGACGTTCGCCACCAGTCCGTCCTGCCCGACCACCACGACCACGTCCTCGGGCGCGAACAGGAAACGGTCCAGGTCGGTCCGTTCGACCCGGGTCTGACGCCAGGTCAGGGGGATCGCCGCCGTCACCTCCGCCATGGAGTGGCGGGCCCGGTGGTGGCGTTCGGCGATCTCCTCGATGTCCCGTCCCCGGGAGCGCAGGAAGAAGGCGGCCTGGCCGTGGGTGCCGTGCCGGGCCACCAACTCCTCGTACTCCGTGGTGCGATGGACCAGAACGGCCCGTGGAGCGAGGCTCACTGCTGTGTTCCTCCCAGCCTGGCGAGCAGGCCGGTCAGTACGTCCGGTGACACCGTCAGGCTGTCGATCCGGGGCAGGTTCTCGGCGAGCCGGGTGCCCGTCAGGGCGTGCAGCATCGTCACGTCCGCGTCGGCGTGGGCGTGCAGCCACGCGGTCTGGGCCTGCGCCCGAGCCTCGCCCACCCCGCGCACGCTCTCGGCCTCAGCCTCCGCGAGGCGTACCACCCGCGCCGCCTCCGCCTCGGCCCGTACCGCGTCGGCCGCCGCGTACTCCTCGGCCTCCCGGCGGGCGTTCGTGCCGCGCTGGTCGACCAACTGCTCCTCTCTTCGGGCGAGTTCGATCTGGCTGGCCAGTTCGTTCTCGGCGATGGCCCGCTCGCGTTCGACGGCCACCGCACGGCGTTCGTAGGTCGCCCGGTCGGCCTCCTGCTGGATCTGTTCGCGGGCGGGTGTCCGCAACGCCCGCTCCACCTCGGGCTCCGGCCGCAGTGCCACCACCCGTACGGCCACGACCTCGATGCCCGTGGCCGGCAGCCGCGGCTCGGCGGCCAGTCCCGCCGCGACCCGTTCCCGTACCGACGCCACCCCGTCGACCAGCGCGGACGACAGTGCCGTACGGGCCAGGACGTCCAGGGCGTGCTGCTGGGCCGTCTCCGTCAGCAGCGTCGCCAGTTGCTCCAGGGGCGCGCTCCGCCAGACGCCGGTGTCCGGGTCGACGGAGAAGTCGAGGCGGGTGGCCGCGAGGGCGGGGTCGCTGACGCGGTAGGTGACGGTCGCCTGGACCGTCACGTCCTGGAAGTCGGACGTACGGGCGTGGAAGGTCATCGCCAACTCGCGGTCGTCGACCGGGACTTCGGAGAGGGTGGCGGTGAGGGCGCGGAACCAGAAGCTGAGTCCGGGACCGTCGTGTGTCAGTCGGCCGGAGCGGTGATGGCGGATGTGGGCGGTGGGAGTGCCGCGCAGATGGCGCCAGCCGAGGCGCCGGGTGATGTCGGCCATGTGTCTGTCGTCCATCCCTCGTCCGGTGCGGGAGCAGTTGCTCGCAAGCCCTTCCGCATCCCTTGTCGTCATGTGGACGATATTCGGTACACCCGCTTATCGTCAAGGGGACGAGATGGCGGGACGGAGTGAGGAGTGTTGTGCCACATAAACCGCCGACCAGCGGGTGAACGGGGTGCCGAGTGGTCAGGATGGAGTCATGGGATTCCATGTCGACTCCGAGGCCGGGCGGCTGCGCCGCGTCATCCTGCACCGGCCGGATCTAGAGCTCAAAAGGCTCACCCCCAGCAACAAGGACGCTCTCCTCTTCGACGACGTCCTCTGGGTGCGCCGGGCGCGCGCCGAGCACGACGGCTTCGCCGACGTCCTGCGTGACCGGGGTGTCGCCGTCCACCTCTTCGGCGACCTGCTCACCGAGGCCCTGGCGATCCCGGCGGCCCGCACCCTCGTACTGGACCGTGTCTTCGACGAGAAGGAGTACGGGCCGCTCGCCACCGACCATCTCCGTGCCGCCTTCGAGACCCTGCCCGCCACCGAACTGGCCGAGCTGCTCATCGGCGGCATCACCAAGCGGGAGTTCCTGGCCGGGCACGCGGAGCCGACCTCGGTCCGCTTCCATGTCATGGACCTGGACGACTTCCTCCTCGGTCCGCTCCCCAACCATCTCTTCACCCGTGACACCTCGGCCTGGATCTATGACGGCGTCTCCATCAACGCGATGCGCTGGCCAGCCCGTCAGCGGGAGACCGTGCACTTCGAGGCGATCTACCGGCACCATCCGCTCTTCCGTGACGAAACCTTCCGCCTCTGGTCCCAGGGGCAGGCGGACTACCCCTCCACCATCGAGGGCGGGGACGTGCTCGTCATCGGCAACGGCGCCGTACTCATCGGGATGAGCGAGCGGACCACGCCCCAGGCGGTCGAGATGCTCGCGCACAAGCTCTTCGCCGCCGGTTCGGCCGAGACGATCGTGGCGCTCGACATGCCCAAGCGGCGTGCGTTCATGCACCTGGACACCGTGATGACGATGGTCGACGGAGACACCTTCACCCAGTACGCCGGACTCGGCATGCTCCGCTCCTACACCATCGAACCGGGCGTCGGGGACAAGGAGTTGAAGGTCACCGACCATCCGCCGGAGCACATGCACCGGGCGATCGCCGCCGCACTCGGGCTGAGCGAGATCCGCGTTCTGACCGCGACCCAGGACGTGCACGCGGCCGAGCGTGAGCAGTGGGACGACGGGTGCAACGTCCTCGCCGTCGAGCCGGGGGTGGTCGTCGCGTACGAGCGCAACGCGACCACGAACACGCATCTGCGCAAGCAGGGCCTTGAGGTGATAGAGATCCCGGGCAGTGAGCTGGGGCGGGGGAGGGGTGGTCCGCGCTGTATGAGCTGCCCGGTGGAGCGTGACGCGGTGACGTAGGCGGTCGAACAACTTGGACTCCCATGCCCGCGTTCGAATGCCTTTCCGCATAGAAATGTTAGGAGTCGTATAGACTTCCATTCGTTGGTGTCCCGTACGTCCTGCCCCGGATCACTTGGAGTGCCCCATGGCGACCGTCCCGACCGCCCTCGCCGGGCGCCACTTCCTCAAGGAGCTGGACTTCACCGAGGAGGAGTTCCGCGGGCTGCTCGGCCTCGCCGCCGAGCTGAAGGCGGCGAAGAAGGCGGGGACGGAGACGCGGTACCTGACCGGCAAGAACATCGCGCTGATCTTCGAGAAGACCTCGACGCGTACGCGCTGTGCGTTCGAGGTCGCGGCGGCGGACCAGGGGGCCTCGACGACGTACCTCGACCCGTCGGGCTCGCAGATCGGGCACAAGGAGTCCGTGAAGGACACCGCGCGGGTGCTCGGACGGATGTACGACGGGATCGAGTTCCGGGGCGACAGCCAGGCGGCGGTGGAGGAGCTGGCCGCGTATGCGGGGGTGCCGGTGTTCAACGGCCTGACCGACGACTGGCACCCCACGCAGATGCTGGCCGACGTGCTGACGATGACCGAGCACAGCGACAAGCCCCTGAAGGAGATCGCCTTCGCCTACCTCGGCGACGCGCGCTTCAACATGGGCAACTCGTATCTGGTCACCGGCGCGCTGCTCGGCATGGACGTACGGATCGTCGCGCCGCGGGCCTACTGGCCGGCCGAGGACGTCGTCGCCGGTGCGCGGAAGCTGGCGGAGGTGAGTGGTGCGCGGGTGACGCTGACCGAGGAGGTGGCGGCGGGTGTCCGGGGCGCCGACTTCGTCGCCACCGACGTGTGGGTGTCGATGGGGGAGCCGAAGGCGGTCTGGGCCGAGCGGATCGCCGCGCTGGGGCCGTATGCGGTGACGATGGACGTGCTGCGGGCGACGGGCAACTCGGACGTGAAGTTCCTGCACTGTCTGCCGGCGTTCCATGATCTCGGGACGAAGGTGGGGCGCGAGATACACGAGACGTACGGGTTGGAGTCGCTGGAGGTCACGGACGAGGTGTTCGAGTCCGCGCACTCGGTGGTGTTCGACGAGGCGGAGAATCGCTTGCACACGATCAAGGCTGTGCTGGTCGCTGCGCTGGCTTAGGGGGTGGGGGTTTTGCTCCCGTCGCTGGGGGCTGCGCCCCCAGACCCCCGCTGCCGGCCCTGAACGGGCCTTGTCCTCAATCGCCGGACGGGCTGATGGTGCGGGCCCGTGCTGGAAGGTGGCAGCTCTACTGCCTCCGCCACTGGGCCGGTACCACCGGTACCCGGAACCACACCGCCTTGCCTGATTCTGTGGGGCGGTGTCCGCAGGACGAGCTCAGGGTTCGGATCAGCAGTAGTCCTCGGCCGTGTTCCTGCCAGGGGTCCGGCTCCTCCGCCAACGGCCGCGTCAGGTTTCCCGGCGGTGCCGGGTCGGGGTCGTGCACCTCGACCTGGCAGCTGGTCGGCAGCAACTCCACCACCAGCTCTATCGGCGCGTCCCCGGCCGTGTGTTCCACGGCGTTCGCCACCAGCTCGGCGGTGAGGAGTTCCGCCGTGTCGCAGTCCGCCGCCGCGTGCTCCAGCTCGGTCAGGGCCGTGCGGACCAGCGCGCGGGCGACAGGCACCGCCGCGGCGGTGTGCGGCAGGGCGATACGCCAGGAGGCGGGGGCGGGGAGTTCTTGCACGGCGGTTCCGTTCATGGAGCAGGCTGTCCTGCTTTCAACAATAGGAAGGGTACGGCGGGGTCCGGCAGGGGCGGTGGTCGGGCGCCGGGCGGGACCTTCGGTCCCGCTCACCGTTCGACTTACCCACACCAACGGCCCGTCTCCCTCGACCACTCCCACTGTTACCGCGCTATTGACACCTCGTGACGGGACGGGATCACCGGAACAGGCCGTCTCGACTTGTCGTATCGCGGACTCGTGACGACAGTCATATATAGGTGATAGTTTCGTGGGGAGCCGTCCCACCTCGACGAGGAGGCCGCGCATGAGTCCCTTCACCGGCTCGACCCCCCGCACCTCCACCTGGGATCACCTCCGCGTCGATCTCGCCCCCACCGGCGTGGCCACCGTCACCTTCGCCCGCCCCGAGAAACTCAACGCCCTCACCTTCGGCGCCTACGCCGACCTGCGCGACCTGCTCGCCGAGCTGTCCCGGGAGCGGTCGGTACGAGCACTGGTGCTGGCCGGAGAGGGGCGCGGCTTCTGCTCCGGCGGAGACGTCGACGAGATCATCGGCGCCACCCTCTCCATGGACACCGTCCAGCTGCTCGACTTCAACCGCATGACCGGGCAGGTTGTGCGGGCCGTACGGGAGTGTCCGTTCCCGGTGATCGCCGCGGTGCACGGGGTGGCGGCGGGCGCCGGCGCCGTCCTCGCGCTGGCCGCGGACTTCCGGGTCGCCGACCCGTCGGCACGTTTCGCGTTCCTCTTCACCCGGGTCGGCCTCTCCGGCGGCGACATGGGCGCCGCCTACCTCCTGCCCCGGGTCGTCGGGCTCGGGCACGCGACCCGTCTGCTGATGCTCGGCGAGCCGGTGCGGGCGCCCGAGGCCGAGCGCATCGGCCTGATCAGCGAACTGACCGACGAGGGCCGCGCCGACGAGGCCGCCCAGTCGCTGGCCCGCCGCCTCGCGGAGGGCCCCGCACTGGCGTACGCGCAGACGAAGGCCCTCCTCACCGCCGAACTGGACATGCCGCTGGCGGCGGCCGTGGAGCTGGACGCCGCCACCCAGGCCCTCCTCATGACCGGCGAGGACTACGCCGAATTCCACGCCGCGTTCACCGAGAAGCGCCCTCCGAAGTGGCGTGGCCGATGAATCCGACCTCAGGGACGGCGGACCCAGGGGTGCGGGGAACTGTGCGACCGGCCACCGACAACCCGCAGTCGGCAGCCACGACCAGCCACCCGCACCGAATCGCGATCATCGGTGGCGGCCCGGGCGGCCTCTACGCCGCCGCCCTGCTGAAACGCCGCCAACCCGATCGGGAGATCACCCTCTGGGAACGCAACGCCCCCGAAGACACCTTCGGCTTCGGAGTGGTCCTCTCCGACGAGACCCTCGGCGGTATGGAACACGCCGACCCCGTGGTCCACGCGGCTCTGCGACAGCACTTCGTCCGCTGGGACGACATCGACATCGTCCACCGAGACACCCGCCACACCTCCGGCGGACACGGCTTCGCCGCCCTCGGCAGGCGTCGGCTCCTGGAGATCCTGCACGCCCGCTGCCGCTCCCTCGGCGTCGAGCTGCGCTTCCGTACGCGGGCCCCGGATCCGGCGTGGCTGGCGGAGACGTACGACCTGGTCATCGCCGCCGACGGGGTGAACAGCGCCACCCGTGAGGCCTACGCCCAGGAGTTCCGCCCCCGGCTGACCAGCCACCGCTGCCGTTACCTCTGGCTCGCCGCCGACTTCGCCCTCGACGCCTTCCGCTTCGAGATCGCGGAGACGGAGCACGGCGTGATGCAGCTGCACGGCTACCCGTACTCCCGCCCGTCGCCCGACCACCACCCCTCAACGGGGCCCTCCGGGCCGCAGAATCAATTCGGCGCCTCGACCGTGATCATCGAGATGCGGGAGGAGGTGTGGCGGGCGGCCGGTTTCGACGAAGCGGACGTCGCCACGTCGGTCGAACGCTGCGCCAAGATCTTCACGAACGCCCTCGGGGGACGGCCACTGCGCGCGAACAAACCGGCGTGGACCACGTTCCGTACGGTCGTCAACGACCGCTGGTCGCACGGCAACGTCGTCCTCCTCGGGGACGCCGCCCACACCGCCCACTTCTCCATCGGCTCCGGCACCAAGCTCGCCGTCGAGGACGCCCTCGCGCTCGTCGCCTGTCTGGAGGAGCGGCCGACCCTGGCCGAGGCGCTGGTGGCGTACGAGGAGGAGCGGCGGCCAGTCGTCGCCTCCACCCAGCGGGCGGCCCGGGCCAGCCTGGAGTGGTTCGAGAACATCCCCCTCTACCTGGACCAGCCGCCCCGCCGGTTCGCGTTCAACCTCCTCACCCGCAGCCGTCGCGTCACGCACGACAACCTGCGGATGCGCGACCCGCGCTTCACCGCCACCGTGGAGCGGGAGTTCGGGTGTCCACCCGCCACCCCGCCGATGTTCACGCCCTTCCGGCTGCGCGGGCTGACCCTTCGCAACCGGGTGGTCGTGTCCCCCATGGACATGTACTCGGCCACCGACGGCGTCCCCGGCGACTTCCATCTAGTCCACCTGGGCGCGAGAGCGCTGGGCGGCGCCGGCCTGGTGATGACCGAGATGGTGTGCGTCAGCGCGGAGGGGCGCATCACCCCGGGCTGCGCCGGTCTCTACACGGAGGGACAGGCCGAGGCCTGGCAGCGCGTCGCCGCCTTCGTCCACTCCCAGGCCCCTGGCACCGCCCTCGGCGTCCAGCTCGGCCACTCCGGCCGCAAGGGTTCGACGAAGCTGATGTGGGAGGGCATCGACGAGCCCTTGGAGCAGGGCAACTGGCCACTGGCCGCCGCGTCCCCGGTTCCGTACGGGCCGGACAGTCAGACCCCGCACGAGCTGACGTACAGTCAACTTGAAGTAATCCGGGCACAGTTCGTGGCAGCCGCTCGCCGAGCCGCCCGCGCCGGCTTCGATCTGCTCGAACTCCACTGTGCCCACGGCTACTTGCTCTCCGGCTTCCTCTCTCCGCTCACCAACCTCCGTACGGACGCCTACGGCGGCCCGCTCGCCGCCCGTCTCCGCTTCCCCCTCGAAGTCTTCGACGCCGTGCGGGAGGTGTGGCCGGACGGGCGTCCCATGACGGTCCGTATCTCGGCCACCGACTGGGCGGACGGCGGCACCACGGCCGAGGACGCCGTCGGAATCGCGCGCGCCTTCGTCGCCCACGGCGCCGACGCGATAGACGTGTCGACCGGCCAGGTGGTGGCCGACGAGCGTCCGGAGTACGGCCGTTCGTACCAGACCCCGTTCGCGGACCGCGTCCGCCACGAGACGGGTGCTCCGGTGATCGCCGTCGGCGCGATCTCGTCCTGGGACGACGTCAACTCCCTGCTCCTGGCGGGCCGTTCGGACCTGTGCGCGCTGGGCCGCCCTCATCTCTACGACCCGAACTGGACCTTGCACGCGGCGGCCGAGCAGGGCTACGAGGGGCCGGGCGTGGTCTGGCCGGCGCCGTACCGTGCGGGCAGCCGGCGCCCGCGCACCGGACGCACGGACGACCCCAAACCCCGTCTCACCCTGGGGAGTTGACCTCGTCCGCCTCTGCTGTCCCCGTTGTCGACGGTGAGCTCAGGCGCGACAGTGGCCTCTGATGTTGTTGAGGTCACAGGCCCGCGAACACCGCCCCGGCGTCCCGCAGTCGGGCGTGCAGGCCCTGGAAGACGGCCGCCGAGCGGACGCCGGGCCAGTCGGCGGGGAGCAGGTGGGCGGGGAGGCCGGGGTCGGTGTACGGCAGGTGGCGCCAGGAGTCCAGGGCCACCAGGTAGTCGCGGTACGCCTCCTCGGGCGGGGTGTCCTCGCGTTTCTCCCAGTCGCGCAGCACCCGCGCGTGGCGGTCGAGGAACGCCTCGTGCTCCTTGGCGATGGCGGCCAGGTCCCACCAGCGGGAGACCGCCTCGACCGTCGCAGCGAAGCCCAGGTGATCACCGCGGAAGAAGTCCACGTACGGATCGAGACGCAGCCGCTCCAGGGTGTGGCGCGTCTCCTCGTAGAGGCGGGCCGGGGCGATCCACACGCCCGGAGCCGCCGTGCCGAAGCCGAGTCCGGCAAGTCGGGAACGGAGGACGTGACGCTTCTGCCGTTCCGACTCGGGGACCGAGAACACGGCGAGGATCCAGCCCTCGTCGTGCGGGGGAGGGGCGGCGGCGTACACGCGCCGGTCACCGTCGTCGAGCAGCTGGCGGGCATCCGGCGACAGTTCGTACCCGGCCGCGCCCTGCGCCGTCCGGGCCGGCAGGAGCAGGCCGCGCCGCTTGAGCCGGGACACGGACGACCGTACGGAGGGCGCGTCGACGCCGACCGCGGCGAGGAGCCGGATCAGCTCGGCGACAGGCACCGGGCCGGGCGCGAAACGGCCGTACGCGCCATAGAGCGTGACGATGAGGGACCGCGGGGCGTGCTGTTCGGACACGTTGATCATTTTAGGCCGCCGGAGTCACTGCTGCTCGCCATTTCCGCTGGTCAACTACCTTCGATGAATGACTTTAAGTCAAGATCATTTGGTCTGGGGGCACAGCCGGAACCGTTGGAGCTTGCCGGTCGCCGTCCGTGGCAGCGCGTCCAGGAAGACGATCTCGCGCGGACACTTGTACGGCGCCAGCTCCTTCCTGACGAACGCGCGCAGCGCCTCCGCGTCCTGGCGTACGCCCTCCTTGAGCACCGCGTACGCCACCACGACCTGCCCGCGCGCCTCGTCGGGCCGACCCACCACCGCCGTCTCCATGATGTCCGGATGACGCAGCAGAGCCTCCTCGACCTCCGGGCCCGCGATGTTGTACCCGGCCGAGATGATCATGTCGTCGGCCCTGGCCACGTACCGGAAGTAGCCGTCGCCGTCCCGGACGTAGGTGTCCCCGGTGATGTTCCAACCACCCCGCACATACGTGCCCTGGCGCGGATCGGCGAGATACCGGCACCCGACGGGACCGCGCACCGCGAGCAGCCCGGGCGTGCCGTCCGGCACCGGCCCGCCGTTCTCGTCCTGCACGCGCGCGTGCCATCCCGGCACCGGCAGCCCGGTCGTGCCGGGCCTGATGTCCTGGTCGGCCGCCGAGATGAAGATGTGCAGCAACTCGGTCGCGCCGATGCCGTTGATCAGCCGCAGACCGGTGCGCTCGTACCAGGCCCGCCAGGTGGTCGAGGGCAGGTTCTCGCCGGCCGAGACGCAGCGGCGCAGTGAGCCGGTGTCGTGGGCGTCGAGTTCGTCGAGCATCGCGCGGTACGCCGTGGGCGCCGTGAACAGCACCGACACGCGGTGCTCGGCGATGGCCGGCAACAGCTGTTTGGGGCCCGCCTGTTCGAGGAGGAGGGCGCTGGCCCCCGCCCGCATCGGAAAGACCACCAGACCGCCCAGCCCGAAGGTGAAACCCAGCGGCGGACTGCCCGCGAACACGTCGTCGGCGCGCGGCTTCAGAACGTGCCGCGAGAAGGTGTCGGCGACGGCGAGCACATCCCGGTGGAAGTGCATGCACCCTTTCGGGCGACCGGTGGTGCCGGACGTGAACGCGATCAGCGCCACGTCGTCGGCCGCGGTGTCCACATCGGCGTACGGGGTGCCGGGCACCGGACGGTTCAGCAGGTCGTCCGGGCCGTCGCCGCCGTACGTCGTGATCCGCAGCCCCGGTATCTCCGCTCCGGCGAGGTCGTCGAGGGCCCTTATGTCGCACAGCGCGTGCCCCACCCGGGCGATCTCGCACATCGTGCGCAGCTCCTGCGGGCGCTGCTGGGCCAGCACGGTGACCGCGACCGCGCCCGTCTTCAGCACCGCCAGCCAGCAGGCCGCGAGCCAGGGAGTGGTGGGGCCGCGCAGCAGGACCCGGTTGCCGGGCACGACCCCGAGATCCCTGGTCAGGACATGCGCGACCCGGTCGACGCGGGCGCGCAGCTCGCCGTACGTCCACACCTCGCCCGCGCCGGTACGGAACGCCGGGCGCCCGGCGGCGGGGCCGTTCAGCAGCTCGGTCGCGCAGTTCAGCCGGTCGGGGTAGCGCAGCTCGGGCAGATCGCGGGGGAGGTCGGGCCACTGGTCCGGGGGCGGGAGATGGTCGCGGGCGAAGGTGTCCACATGGGCCGAGGGGGTCCGCCGGACGGGGCTGGTGCGTTCCTCTGGGACCTCGCCGTTTCCGGAGTGTTCGAGATGGCCCGGGTGTCCGGGCTGCTCGGGATGCCTGGTGTGCGTGGGGTCCATAGCGCTTCGCCCCCTTGCCGTGGTGGGCGTACTGGTGGGCCGGACCGGCCCTGCCAAAGGAGCGTATCGTGTTGGTGACGACAGTCAACGGTGCGCGATATCGTCGAAGGTGGGCCGCGTCCGACGGCCTCGCAGGGAGGACCGGCGATGCCCGCATTCTCACTCGAACCGGCACAGGCCGCCTGGTGTGCCGAGCTGCGTACGCTGGCCGCCGACCGGCTGCGCCCACTCGCCGAGAAAGGTGAACCGGGCCGTGTCAACCGCCCCCTCCTCGCCGAACTCGGCCAACTCGGCCTGATCTCACGCTTGTTCAACTCCGGCGCGCTCGACCTGTGCCTGATGCGGGAGTCCCTCGCCCACGCCTGCACCGAGGCCGAGACCGCCCTCGCCCTCCAGGGCCTCGGCGCCCATCCCGTCCACGCCCATGGCACCCCGGCCCAGCGCGATCGCTGGCTGCCCCGGGTGAGCGACGGCAGCGCGGTGGCCGCGTTCGCGCTGAGCGAGCCGGGCGCGGGCTCCGACGCGGCGGCCCTGTCCCTCACGGCCACCCCCGACGGCCCCTCCGGCTGGCGTCTCACCGGCGAGAAGTGCTGGATCTCCAACGCCCCCGAGGCCGACTTCTACACTGTCTTCGCCCGTACGACAGCTGGGGCGGGGGCCCGTGGAGTCACGGCCTTCCTGCTCCCCGCCGACCGGCCCGGCCTCACCGGCAGCGCCCTCGACATGCTCTCCCCGCACCCCATCGGCGCCCTCGCCCTCGACGCCGTACCGGTGACCGCGGACGACGTCATCGGCGAACCCGACCGCGGATTCCGGGTCGCCATGGGCACGTTGAACCTGTTCAGGCCGAGTGTCGGCGCCTTCGCGGTCGGTATGGCGCAGGCGGCCCTGGACGCGACCCTCGCCCACACCGCCGGGCGGGACGCGTTCGGCGGCAAGCTGAAGGACCTCCAGGCCGTCGCCCACCAGGTCGCCGACATGGCGCTGCGCACGGAGGCGGCCCGGCTGCTGGTCTACGCGGCAGCGGCGGCGTACGACGAAGGCGCCCCAGGCGTCCCGGGACGCGCCGCGATGGCGAAGCTGCTGGCCACCGAGACCGCGCAGTACGTCGTCGACGCGGCCGTCCAACTGCACGGCGCGCGGGCACTGCGGCGCGGTCATCTCCTCGAACACCTCTACCGGGAGGTGCGGGCGCCGCGTATCTACGAGGGGGCGAGCGAGGTCCAACGGGCCGTCATCGCGAAGGAGTTGTACAAGAACGTGGATGGGGAGGCGGGTGCCCGATGAGTGCCGAACGCGTCAATCCGGCCGGCCTCTCGCCGCCCACCGGCTTCTCGCACGCCGTCGTCGCCACCGGCTCCCGGCTGGTGTTCCTGGCGGGGCAGACCGCGCTCGACGCCGACGGAAAGGTCGTGGGGGACACCCTGCCCGAGCAGTTCGAGCGGGCCCTCGCCAACCTGCTCGCCGCGCTGCGTGCGGCCGGGGGTGCGCCCGCCGACCTGGCCCGCGTCACCGTGTACGCCACGGATGTCGCCGAATACCGCGCCCAGGCCCCTCGACTCGGCGGTGTCTGGAGGAGGTTGGCGGGGCGGGACTATCCGGCGATGGCGGTCGTCGGGATCGTGCGGCTCTGGGACGAACGCGCCCTGGTCGAACTCGACGGGTTCGCGGTGCTGCCGTAGCGGGTCAGGGAACGGGGGCCGTTCAGGCCGCGGTCGCCAGGCGGTGCGGAGCGACCACGCGGCCGTCGGGCAGCAGCTCGCCGGTGTCGTCGAAGACGATCGCGCCGTTGCACAGCAGGTTCCAGCCCTGCTCGGGGTGGAAGGCGACGATGTGCGCGGCGTCGCGGTCGGGTCGGTCGGCCGAGGGGCACGGCGGCTGGTGTGAACACATGATGTGCCTCCGGATCGGATGCGGGTGCTCGGGCGTTCGGGTACTCGGGTGTTCGCCTGCGACGGTTCCTTGCCACTTCTGACGATGCCCGTGCCGGGCGCCCGGCGCCAAGTCGTGGCGAGGAAGCGTGACACCACGCGGACGTGCTGTGACACCACCCTGACATTCGGAAAAGATCCGAAAGCGTGGCAGTCGGAGCGCGCGACTCGCCGACGAAGGGGTGATGATCACGCGCGTGGGCGCGTGGGACCAGTACCTGTGGACTCCCCCCAAGGAGGTTTCCCCATGTCACTGTCCTTCGCGCCGGCCTTCCCGGCCTTCTCGTCCCTCTCCCGCGCCGCGGCCGTCGCCGCGGGCGCCGTGCTGCTGAGCCTGGCCCCCGCCGCGACGGCGGCCCAGGCCGCGGACGAGGGCTTCGACCAGGTGACCGTCGAATCCGGCAGCATCACGCACGACGGCGAACTCACGCTGGCCGGCAGCTACCGCTGCCTCAACGCCGGCGGCGACTCGGTCCGCGTCGCCGCCTCGATCGAGCGCGGCGAGAACGTCTGGTACGGCATGGACAGCATCCCCGCGAGCTGTGACGGCTCCTGGCACCAGTGGTCGAACACGAAGGCCACCGAGCCGGGCGCGTACCGGCCCGGCCCGGTCCGGGTGAAGACCAGCCTGGTGGAGTTCCGTCGCTCGGGCTTCATCCCGATGCCGACCGTCCACGCGGAGCACATCCAGGAAGTCGTCCTCACAGAGGTCTGATCCGCACCCGGCCCCACGGCCTACGGGGGCCGGCCGGTGCTACGCGCCGGTCAGCCCCCGCATCCACGCCTCGACCTCGTCGGACGTACGGGGCAGCCCGGCCGACAGGTTCTCGTGACCGTCCGCCGTCACCAGGATGTCGTCCTCGATACGGACCCCGATGCCCCGGTACTCCGCGGGCACCGTCAGGTCGTCCGGCTGGAAGTACAGGCCCGGCTCGACCGTGAGGATCATGCCGGGTTCGAGGGTGCCGTCGACGTACGCCTCGGTGCGCGACCTGGCGCAGTCGTGCACGTCCAGCCCGAGCATGTGACCGGTGCCGGCCATGGTGAAGCGGCGCTGGAGGGCCAGCTCGTACACGTCCTCCGGGTCGCCCTTCAGGAGACCCCACTCGACGAGCTTCTCGGCCAGGTGGCGCTGGGCGGCGACATGGAAGTCCCGGTAGGCGGCACCGGGCTTGACCGCCCTGATGCCGGCTTCCTGCGCCTCGTACACCGCGTCGTAGATCCTGCGCTGGAGCGGGGAGAAGGTGCCGCTGATGGGGAGCGTGCGGGTGACGTCGGCGGTGTAGAGGGAGTTCGTCTCCACGCCCGCGTCGAGCAACAAGAGCTCGCCTGGGCGGACTTGGCCGTCGTTGCGCTGCCAGTGCATGATCGTGGCGTGCTCGCCGGCGGCGCAGATCGAGCCGTAGCCGACGTCGTTGCCCTCAAGTCGGGCGCGGCGGAAGAAGGTTCCCTCGATCCAGCGCTCCGAGGTGGCGACGGCGGTCGCCAACTCCCGTACGACATCGACGAATCCGCGTACGGTCGAGTCGACCGCCTTGCGCATCTCGCCGATCTCCCACTCGTCCTTCACCAGACGCAGCTCGGACAGGACCGACGTCAGCTCGGTGTCGCGCTCCCTGTCCGTGTCCGTCGCGACGGCGGCTTCGAGCCCGGCGTCGTAGCCGCGCACGATCCGGGTGGGGACGGCCGGGGCCGCACGCAGCTCGGCGGCGGCCTCTCGGACGTCACGGCACGGCAGGCCGAGGAGCTGCTCGGCCTCCGCGAGGGAGTGCCGACGGCCCACCCACAGCTCGCCCTGTGCCGCGCCCTGCCAGAACTCGCCGCTCTCCCGGTCGGAGCGGGGCAGAAGGTAGGCGGTGGCGTCATGGCCGGTGGCGCCGGCGCGGGGTTCGAGGACGAGGAGCGCGTCCTCGGTCTGGTCGCCGGTGAGGTGGACGTACTCGGTGGACGGGCGGAACGGGTAGTGCGTGTCGTTGGCGCGGACCTTGAGATTGCCGGCCGGGACGATCAGACGCTCGCCGGGGAACCGGGCGGAGAGGGCGGCGCGGCGCTCGGCGGCGTACGGCGCCTGCTCCACGGGGCGCAGGTCCTGCAGCTCGGTGTCGGCCCACCCCGTCGTCATCAGCGCGGCCAACTGGGGCGAGACGGACGGGTAGAGGCGGTTCTTACGGTGTTTGGTCTCCGCGGTTTCGGGGGCGACGGTTTCGGCGGTCTGGTTGGTCTCCGTGGATTCCCTGGACACCTGGGGGCACCTTCTTCGTCTCGGGGTCAGGTCATCGGCTCGGCGGCGGGTGCTGAGGGCCGACGCTGAGAACGAAGAGTTGCCAAGGCCTCTGACCTGCGCGCTGTCAGTTCGAGAGACATCGTACTGGTGCGCGCTTGGGGCGCGGGCAGGGAAAGTGCCGCTGACCTGCACTTATCGGGAGGCGAAGCGGTGACGCCTGGCCGGGGTCGCGTCGCGGCGCTGGGGCGCCGTGACGCGACGGGGGTCCGACGAGGGGCCGAGTCAACAACGTCGGCGCGGTGTCAGGCGCGTGGGAAGCCCTCGGCATCGAGGCGGAAGACGAGTTCGGCCTCGTCGCGCTTGGTGGTGTGCAGTTCCCAGTAGAGCGGGGTGATCTGCTCGGGCTCGGCCGCCTCTACGCCGGGGATGACGGAGACGCCGATCGACGAGTCGATGCCGACGTGGGCGGCCTGGATGCCGGTGCCGTCCAGCTCCTTGTGCAGGTTCATCGCCCAGTTGCGCAGCGCCGCGGCGGCGGCGTTGACGTTGGCGACCCGCGGGTCGGGCCAGATCGAGCCGGCGCCGGTGGTGTAGAGCAGGGTGCCCGCGCCGGTCTCCCGCATCGCCGGCAGTACCGCGTTGGTCGCAGTGATGGCTCCGTAGAGCTGGAAGTTCATCTCGAACTCCACATCGGACGGCTCGGTCCCGGCCGGAGAGGTCAGCCTTGTGACACCGAACGACCCCACCGGGGAGTACTCCAGGACGTCGATACCGCCGAACCGCGCGGAGGCGTCCTTGAGTGCCTGGGTGAGCGCGTCGCGGTCGAGCACGTCCGCGGGGAACGCCGCGGCGGCGATGCCGTCGGCGGCGAGCGTGCCGACAAGGCCGTCGAGCTTCTCGCGGTTACGGGAGATCAGGGCGACGTCGAAGCCCTGGGAGCCGAAGGTACGGGCGATGGCCAGGCCCATCTGGGGGCCGGCTCCAACGATGGCGATGCTGGTCACAGCGATCCTTTCCCAAAACTGGCTGGTGGAGGTACAAGCAGGGAGTCATCCGGATAGGGCTATCCATATTTAGATGTGGATAGGGTGTTCCGATTCGCTGGTGTCACCGTACCACTGGAAACGGATAGGGCAATCCGATTGCTGGACTCCCCGCCCTGGACCGCGCCGACCGCCGACAGGGAAGCCGCGGCGGCTCAGGGGGGTTGTGCGGATGGTGGGTTCAGGTGCTCGGCCAGGTGCTGAGGGCCTGGTCGACGACGCGGTGCAGGTCTTCTCTGCTGGCGCCACTGGATGCCTGCACGGCGAGGCCCTGTCCGACGGTGTTCACGTAGCGGGCGAGGGTGTCCGGGTCGGCGGTGGGCGGCAGGTCGCCCTCGGCCTGGGCCTGTTCGAGCCGTTTCCGCAGGGCGGCCACTCCGGCCTCCCGGCGTTCGGCCAGGTCCCGGCGGACCGGTTCGCTGTCCGGGCCGGCGGCCAGTGCGGACTGCACCAGCAGGCAGCCGCGTGGGCAGTCCGGGAGGGTGTGGGCGTTGACCCCTCCGTGCAGCATCGCCTCGGCCACCTGTCGGGCGGTGGGCAGCTCGAGAGCCGGTCCCACGAAGGCTCCCGGACCCTGTATGTAACGGTCGACGGCCTTGCGGAACAGTTCCTCCTTGTTGCCGTAGGCGGCGTAGATGCTGCGCCGGTTGATCCCCATGGCCTCGGTCAGCGCGGCGAGCGAGGCACCCTCGTAGCCCTCGGCCCAGAACAGCCGCATCGCCACTTCCAGCGCCTCGTCGGTGTCGAACGACCGGGGCCGTCCCGTGCTGGGCATCGAAGCCTCCTTGGGAAAAGTTCGCCGCCACGGAAGGAATCCCGTGCTTGCTCAGGTTAGTGTCATTGTGGATATAGTAACCGAGCGGTTCGGTTCGTAAGTCAAGTGCTGAAGAAAACGGAGACCTCTATGGGCACCCAGCTCGCCCCCGGCACCACCCGTTCCGGCGTACGACCCCTCGACGGCAAGACCACCCTCGTCACGGGCGGGTCCCGGGGTATCGGTGCCGCGATCGTGCGCCGTCTGACGGCCGACGGCGCCCAGGTCGCCTTCACCTACGCCAGCGCCAAGGACCAGGCCGACGCCGTGGCCGAGGCGACCGGCGCCCTGGCCATCCAGGCGGACAACGCGGACCACGAAGCCGTCCGGGCCGTGGTCAGCCGCACCACGGAGCATTTCGGCGGACTGGACATCCTCGTCAACAACGCCGGCGTCTCCCACGCCGCGCCGATCGAGGACTTCCCGCTGGAGGAGTTCGACCGGCTGATCGCGGTCAACGTCCGGGGCGTGTTCAGCGCCGTCCAGGCCGCAGCTCCCCACCTCGGCCAGGGCGGTCGCATCATCACCATCGGCAGCGTCATCGTCGACCGCGTCCCCTTCCCCGGCGCGACCGTCTACGCCCTGACCAAGGCCGCTGTCGCCGGTCTCACCCGTGGCCTGGCCCGCGAACTCGGTCCGCGCGGCATCACGGTCAACAACGTGCAGCCCGGCCCCACCATCACGGACATGACCCCTGCCTCCGGCCCGTACGCGGAATCCCTGAAGCAACTGATGCCGCTCGACCACTTCGCCGAGCCCGCCGACATCGCCGGCGCCGTCGCCTATCTCGCCGGTCCCGAGGCCCACTTCATCACCGGCACCAACTGGAACGTCGACGGCGGCATCGCCGTCTGACCGCCCGCCCCGGGCGGCCGCGAGCAGGCACGGTCCACCGGCCTCCAGCCGCACCGCCGTACACGACAACACCCCCCTGCAGACCTCCTGTCGCAAAGGACGCACCACGACCATGAACGCTTCCACCACAGCCGCCCCGCCCGCTGCAGCCGTCGGGTCGGAGGAGCCGCTCAGCCCCGGCTACGACGCGGCGACCAAGGACGACGCCGAGTTCAACAAGCTCTTCCGGCACGGTTTCACCACCATCGACGACGTACAGATGCACTACGTCGTCGGCGGCGACGGCCCGCAGGTCATGGTGCTGCTGCACGGCTGGCCGCAGAGCTGGTACGAGTACCGCCGGGTCATGCCCTCGCTGCTGCCCGGCCGCACCGTCATCGCCATCGACCTGCCGGGGCTGGGTGACTCGACCGGGAACCCGTCCTCCAGGACCAAGGCGGTCCTGGCCACCTACGTCCACAAGCTGCTCAACCACCTCGGTCACCGCGAGAACGTGCAGGTCGTCGCCCACGACTTCGGCGTCAGCGTCGCCTATCCGCTGGCCGCCCAGTACCGCGAGCAGATAGCGGGCCTGTTCCTCATGGACTACGGCCTGACCGGCAGGAACCTGAAGTTCGCCGCCATCGAGTCGATGTTCTGGCACTTCTCCTTCAACAAGCAGCGGCCCCTCGCGGAGGAACTGGTCACCGGCCGGGTCGAGACCTTCCTCACCCACTTCTTCCAGGGGATGAGGACCGCCGGCGAGAACATCTCCGCCGACGAACTGGCCGAGTTCGTCCGGCTGTACTCCCGCCCCCAGGTGCTGCACGCCGGCTTCGAGCTCTACCGGACAGAGATCGAGGACGAGGCCGACAACACCACATTCCAGGAAACCCCACTGTCCATCCCGGTCCGCATGATCACCCAGGCCGGCCTCGCCGACATGGTCCTGGCGCCCCTCCAGGACGCCGCACCCCACGCCACCTCCGCCGACGTCCCCGGCGCCGGACACTTCCTTCTCCACGAAGCACCCGACCGCGTCCTGGCAGAGATCAACGCCTTCTACTCCACCTCCGCCCCCACCTCATGACCAACTGCGTACACCGCCACACCGCCACATCGAGATGAGAGGAAACCCCTCATGAACAGTCAGCCCCCTTCCGCCCGCGATGTCCCTTCCCGCCTGTTCGCCGCCTTCGACGCGGGTGACATCGCGGCGCTGGACACCCTCGTCTCGCCCGATCTCATCGACCACAACCTGCCCCCAGGGGCTCCCTCGGCGATCGAGGGGATGAGGGGAATGGTCGCCGCCATGCGCGACGGGTTCACCAACCCCCGTCACGAGGTCGTCTACCAGGCCGAGACGGACGACGGCTGGGTCGTCTCCCAGTGGGTGATCACGGCGACCCACACCGGCCCCTGGTTCGGACTGCCCGCGACGGGCCGTGAGGTGACCTGCTCCGGCCTCGACGTCGCGCGGGTGGTCGACGGCCGGATCGTCGAGATCCGGCACGTCGAGGAACTCCTGCAACTCCAGATGCAGATGCAGCTCACCGACTGAGACAGCGCCAGGGACGCGTCCGCGCGCGACGTGAGGCGAACGGACAGGGGGCCCGTCGGGTGCGGGCAGAGCGCAGAGCCCGGTTCCGACGGTCTGATCAGCAGGCTCGAGGAGTACTACGACTCCCGCCCGACCGATGTGCTCGCCAAGGCGGGACCGTAAGAAGAACGACCCGGTCTCACAAGCGTGGTGAGGCCGTTCGCAGATCACGAGTCCTTCCCGCGATGCGGTCGGACTCGAACCCAGGGAGTGCCATGAAGGCGATCCGGTTCGACAGTTACGGCGGCGCGGAGAAGCTGAACCTCGTCGACGTCTCGGCTCCGACGCCGCAGCCGGGCGAGATCCTCATCCGCGTGGCGGCCGCAGGAGTCAACCCGATCGACTGGAGGATCCGCTCGGGACAGATGGAAGGCATGATCCCCGTAGCCTTTCCGGCCGGAAGCGGCGGTGACGCGGCAGGCACGGTCATCGCGCTCGGTGCGGGCGTCGTCGATGTGGTGGTCGGGGAGTCGGTGTTCGGCGTGGGCCGGTCGACGTATGCCGAAGTGGCGGTTCTGACCTCGTGGCACCGGTGCCGGAGGGAGTGAGCGTCGAGGAGTCCGCCGGTTGGGGAGCGGCCGTCGAGACGGCCGTACGGGTTCTCGACCAGCTCGGACTGTCCGCGGGGCAGACCGTGCTCGTCAGCGGCGCATCGGGGGGGCGTGGGAACCGCGGTCGTCCAGATCGCCGTCGGCCGCGGAATAACGGTGGTGGGTACCGCAGGTGCGCCCAACCAGGACTACCTCGCGTCCCTGGGAGCGGTTCCGGTCGTCTACGGCGAGGGTCTCCTCGCGCGCGTCGCGGTGGCGGCGCCCTCGGGTGTCGATGGAGCCCTTCATCTCTCCGGTGCCGGAGTGTTGCCCGAGCTGATCGAGATCGTCGGGGATCCTTCCCGGGTCCTTTCGATCTCCGACTTCGCGACGCTACAACTCGGAGCGCAGGTGTCCGCGGCAGCATCGGATCACCGCAAGGCCTGGGCCGAGGCAGCGGCGTTGCCGGCCTTCCGCCTGCCTGTCGAGCGCCGCTTCACACTCGCCGAGGCCGGAGCCGCCCAGGAACACAGCGCCGCAGGGCACGCGACGGGCAAGACGGTCGTCCTCCCTTAGGTCAGGCCGTGGCGGACCTGTGTCAGGCCTCGACGGGCGTAGCCGGACAGGCCTCCGCGGCGTTCTCGGATACGGTCCTGGCCGCCGGTGATGTGTGCGAGGAGGCCCGGGTTTCCGCCGAGCAGCGCGCCGGGCCTCAAGGCGAGGCAACGGGGCCGAGGCGCCGGGGCCACAGGTCGGTTACGGCTCGCCTGCCGGGACGGTCGCGCGCAGGACTCCGTCGCCTCGGAAGCACCGGGTACTGCTCGGCGGAAGGGTGTCGCTGGCCGGAAATAGATCCTATGTATGGCCTTCGTTCCGAGTGGCGACGGACTGCGAACTGTCTCCCGCGAACGCTCCAACGATTGCTTCTGCGTGCTGTCTTCCCGGGTTTTCTCGTCCTTCCTCTAGACGTGGACGCCATCGCGAACCTATAAATCCATCCTATGTATCTTCTGGGGCCGAGTGCGCACTGGACTGCTGCTCTGCTCCTGCCGCCTTGCCCTGTCTCCTCCCGACCCATGGAGCCGCGCCATGTCCCCGTCTCGCCTCAGTAGACGCTCTCTGATGAAGGCCGCCGCTCTCGCCGGGGGAATCGCGACCGTCGGCCTGCCGCAGGCTCTGTGGCCCGCCACGGCCGAGGCGTATGCCGTCCCCTCGAAGATGGACTGGTGGTACGAGGCCCGGTTCGGCATGTTCATCCACTTCGGGTCCTACTCGTACCTGGGGCAGGGCGAGTGGGCGTTCGACAGCCAACAGTGGAGCAAGGCGAACTACCAGAACCAGGTCACCAAGAACTTCGACCCGGCCCGTTTCAACGCCGCCACCATCGCCGAACTGGCCAAGAACGCCGGCATGAAGTACCTCGTGATCACCGCCAAGCACCACGAGGGCTACGCGATGTGGGACTCCGACGTACCGAGCTTCACCGACACCACGGCCACCAGTCTGTACAACCTGCACGACTACAAGGGCATCCGGACCGACCCGCTCAAGGATCTCAAGACGGAGTGCGAGAGCCGCGGGATCAAGTTCTGCCTGTACTACTCGATACTCGACTGGAACCACCCGTCCCAGACCGACCGCCACGAGGGCGGTCTCACGACGATGTCCTCGCAGGCCGCCCGCACCGCCTACATCACCGATCTGAAGGCGCAGCTCCAGGAACTGCTGGACCGCTACGACCCGGCACTGCTGTGGTTCGACGGCGACTGGTTCGACGAGCCCGCCGGCCCCACCCTGGAGGACTGGTGGCTGGAATCGGACGGCCGCGACCTCTACGACTGGCTGATCGCCCGCAAGCCCGGCCTCATCGTCAACGAGCGGGTCAAGCGGGACCACGGTCTCGGCGACTACGCGGTCGCGGAGTTCGGTGTACCCGCCGAGCCGATGGGCCGGCCGTGGGAGCGGTGCGCCACCATGAACGGCGCCTGGGGTTACAACGCGGCGCGCGAGAACTCCTACAGATCCCTCAAGGACATCGTCCAGGAGCTCGTCACGGTGGTCTCCCGGGACGGCAACCTCCTGTTGAACATCGGCCCCAAGGGCGACGGCTCGGTCACCGCGGGAACGCAGACCGTCCTGAACGGCGTGGCCTCCTGGATGTCGACGTACAGCGACAGCATCCACGGCACCAGCGGCAGCCCGTTCGTCATCGAACCCGCGTGGGGAAAGGTCACCAGGAAGAACGGCAAGCTCTTCGCCCATGTCTTCAGCTGGCCCACGAACGGTCAGCTCCGGATCCCGGTGGTCGACAACACGGTCAGCCGCGTCTACCTGCTGGACAACCCCTCGATCTCGCTCCCGTACACCGTCACCGACCAGATCAACGTCACCGTGCCGGCCACCGCGCCGAACGCCAACGCCTCCGTGGTGTGCGTGGAGGTCGAGGGCATGCCCCTGAGGGTTTCCGCGACGGTGTTCCAGGACGTCGACTACCAAGCCGGCCGCGCCGTCCTGCCGCTGGGCGGTTACACCTCGTCCCAGCTGTCCGCCGCAGGCCTGGCGCCCGCCACGGCCTCGTCCGTCCTGGTGCCCGACGGCCTCCAGGTGACGGGCTACTCCGGCGACAACTTCACCGGCACGGCCTGGACGTTCACCTCGAACACCACTGACCTACGGGTGACCGGCAACAACGACGTGATCAGATCACTGAAGGTGACGTTCAGGCCCGACAGGTACTTTCGCCTGGCCAACGTCACGAACCACCTGGTGCTGGACAGCGGTGGCAAGGTCGCGAGCGGCTCGAACCTGAAGCTGTGGGAGTCGACAACGCACTCCAATCTCCAGTGGCAGGCGATCGAACTCGGGAACGGCTACTACAGGCTCGTCAACCGCACCAACGGCATGGTCGCCGACGGCTGGGGCCTCACCGGCAACGGCGACCCGGCCCGGCAGAAGGCCTGGGACGGCGGTGACACGCAACAGTGGCAGATCACCCACCGTGGCCAAGGCCAGTACTCGATCGCCAACCGGAGTACGGGACTTGTTCTCGACGGCGGCGGAATGGTCGTGGAAGGCGCGGCGGCCAAGCAGTGGACCTGGCAGCAGAGCACCAACCTGCTGTGGACGTTCCACCCGGTCACCTGACTGGCGCCACTCCGAATGATGCCGATCTGGCAGCAGGCAGAGACAGGGGCTCACGCCCATCGACCGCGAGGCCCGTCCCAACCCGATGCTCCGTCCCCACCGAGCGCGGGGATCAGGAACCAGCGACCAGAACCCACGCGGTACTGATCAGCGGGCGGGCCGCCGCCCTCGTCAGCCCTCTCGGGCCGTGAGGCCCGCGTCGCGGGCCAGTAGGGCGGCCTGGACCCGGTTGGTGACTTCCAGGGCGGTAAGGACACGGCTGACGTGGGCTTTGACGGTGCTCTCGCGCATGGCGAGCCGGGTGGCGATGTCGGCGTTGGTGTCGCCGTGGGCGAGCAGGGTGAGTACGTCGCGTTCGCGGGGGGTGAGCCGGTCCAGCCGGGCTTTGGCGGCGGTTGCCTCGGGCTGGTTGACCGCGTGGTAGCGGTCGATGAGGCGGCGGGCCGCGGTGGGGTGGAGCATGGCCGAGCCGGCGGCCACAAGGTGGACGGCGCGCAGGATTTCGGCGGGGTCGGTGTCCTTGAGGAGGAATCCGTCGGCTCCGGCTGCGAGGGCGTCGTAGACGTACTCGTCGAGGTCGAAGGTGGTCAGGATGATCACCTTGGGCGCGTGGGGGAGGGCTCGCAGGCGGGCGGTGGCGGCGATGCCGTCCATGCGGGGCATGCGTACGTCGACGAGGGCGACGTCGAC
Organism: Streptomyces sp. AK08-02; assembly: GCF_033795085.1. NCBI lineage: Bacteria > Bacillati > Actinomycetota > Actinomycetes > Kitasatosporales > Streptomycetaceae > Streptomyces > Streptomyces sp. AK08-02. The sequence goes on along the minus strand of NZ_JARAZV010000019.1, from coordinate 70,034 downwards.
GCGGTGGACGGTGGCCTCTTCGATGGCCTGGAGGCCGTCGGCGGCCTTGGCCACCACCTCGATGCCCGGGTCACCTTCGATGAGGTCGGCGAGGCCGAGGCGGACCAGGGCGTCATCGTCGACGATCATGGCGCGGATCATGTGCGGGTGCCGTTCTGTTCGATGCCGACGGGGTGGGGGATGCGGGCGGCCAGCCGCCAGGCGCCGGCGCCGGCCGGACCGGAGTCCAGGTGCCCGCCGAGGGCGGTGACGCGTTCGCGCAGGCCGATGAGTCCGTAGCCGCTGCCCACGGTGTCCGCGCGGGGAGTGCCAGGGGGGTTGGTGACCTCGACGAGGGTGGCGGGCGGGCCGTAGCCGATGCGGACGGTCACCGCAGCACCGTCGGCGTGCTTGCGGGCATTGGTCAGTGCTTCCTGGACGAGGCGGTACACCGCCAGCCGGTGGGTGGTCGGAGCCTGCTCGGGACGGCCGTCGGTCGTCAGCTCGACTTGCTGGCCGGCGGCGCGGGCCTCGTCGGCGAGTTCTCCCACTTCCCTCATCATCGGCGTGAGGGCGACGCCGGCCGGCGTCGCGTCGGGGTCGCGCAGCACACCGAGAACGTCACGCAGATCGGTGAGCGCCTCGACGGACGTCGTGCGCAGCAGGCCGAGGCGTTCGGCGACGGGCGCGGGCAGGGTGTCGCTCCTGGTGGCCAGGACGCCGGTGTGCAGGGCGATCAGGCTGAGGCGGTGGGCGAGGACGTCGTGCATCTCGGCGGCGATACGGGCCCTTTCCGTGATGCGGGCCGTCTCCTCGCGCAGCTGCGCCTCGACGCTCAGGTGCTCGACGTCGGCCGCCAGTGCCAGGAGCAGGCGGCGCCGGCTGCCGAGCCACAGCCCGACGAGCACGGCCAGGACCGGCAGGAGCACCGTGGCCGCGTAGGACTGGCCCGTCCACAGGGAGGTTGTCCGGTAGCTGACCACGTTGGCGCTCAGCGCGACGACGCCACAGCCCACCGCGATCCGAGCGCGGCGGTCCATGGCCAGGTCGTACAGGACGACTGCCAGCATGGGCAGCAACAGCGATCCCCACCATGCGGTGGCCATCGTGATCAGCAACGGTGCGGCGGGCCACCGCAGCCGGGGCACGAGCAGGGCCGCTCCGCACACCAGTGCTGTGGCCATGACGAGGGCCAGGTGAGGCCCGTCGAGTGCGACGTCGTTCAGCACGGCGGCCAGTACGCACAGAGTCACCAGAACCACGCGCCCGTAGGCCGCCCATCTGCGGCTTTCTCTGCTGCTCACCTGCGCCATCCTAGGCAGGGCGGTGCGTTGTTCCGTCCGACGATCGACGATGTCCACCCCCTACTTTCGTATGGGGAAGTGGTCGCCGAACGATGGATTCCATGCCGTTCGCGGCCTCCTAGCGTCGATTCTATGAACCACCGGACCCTCTCCCGCGACCATGCCGTGACGCAGCGCAACGCCGAAGGCTGGATGTTCCTGATCGAAGCGGCCCGTGATCTGCGCACCACGGGTGCCATAGCCCCCAGCGGCAAAGCCCTGGCCCGTGCACTCACCGACCCCGTACTGGCTCAGGCGCCCCATCCGCTGGCCGTCCTGGAGGTCGGCGCCGGCACCGGCCCGGTCACCCGAGCCCTGATACCGCGGCTGTCCCGGGGCAGCCGCCTGGACATCGTCGAGGCCAATCCGCGTTTCGCCGCCGGACTGCGACGCCTCGTCACCGCGCACCCGGCCCTGACCGCCACGTCCGCGCAGGTGAACGTGCATCAGATCTACGTCGAGCAGCTCGACACCGACCAGCGCTACGACGTGATCGTCTCCGGGCTCCCCCTGACCAACTTCACGCCCGCGCAGGTCGAGCGCATCATGGCCCGCTACCTGGAACTCCTCCACCCCGGCGGCACGCTGACCTACTTCGCCTACCTCGGCACCCGCAGGGCCCGCGCACTGACGGCATCGCGGGCCGAAGCCCGCCGTCACGCCGCCGTGGACGAGATCATGGCCGCCTACCAGCGCACCTACGCCACGGGCCGCTGGACGGTGTGGGCCAATATTCCGCCGGCCTACGTCTGGCATCTGCGACGCCCCCTCGTCTCCGCGAAGACGGACCTGCCCGGGCCGCGGCTGGACAGGGCGAGCCGGTGAACGTGCTCTCCGACCTCCTCGGCCACCTCTCGCCGGTCGCCGCGTACACGGTGGTGGCCGCCGCGGTCCTGGCCGAGTCGGTCCTTCTCGTCGGTGCCTTCGTCCCGACGCTGACCCTGCTCCTGACCGCCGGCGCGCTGGCCCGCACGGGCCAGGTCAACCTTCTTCTCGTCATCTCGGCCGCGGCCGGCGCCGTGGTCGCGGGTGACTTCCTCGCCCACCGCACCGGCAGGTACCTCGGTGACCGGCTGCGCGGCGGCTCCCTGGGCCGTCGCGTTCCGGATGCCGCGTGGCGCCGGGCCGAGACGCTGATGGCGCGCCACGGCGGGCGAGCGGTCTTCGTGGCCCGCTTCCTGCCGGTGGTGCGCACCCTCGCCCCGCACTCCGCGGGCGCCACCCACCTGCCCTACCGGCGTATCGCTCCGTACAGCGTCGTCGCCGCCTGTGTCTGGGCCACAGCGGAAGTCGGTGTCGGATACGCCGCCGCGACCTCTCTCCAACGCGTCCTCACGCTGGGCGGCCCCGCCCTCGCGCTGGTCGCTCTGTCGGCGGTCGGGGGCTTGCTCCTGTGGCGAAGACGGCGCCGCCCCTCTCCTCCGCCCCGAGAACCGGGGTCCGGGCCCGCCACGAAGTCCGCCGACCATGTTCAGGCCGGCCTGACGAGTCCGGCGTCGTAGGCGAAGATCACGGCGTGGACCCGGTCCCGGACCCCGATCTTGGCCAGGATGCTGCTCACATGTGACTTGACGGTGGACTCGGCGAGGGACAGGCGCTCGCCGATCTCGGTGTTGCTCCAGCCGGTCGCGATGGCGGTGAGTACCTCGCGTTCGCGGTTGGTGAGGCGGCCCAGCCGCCGCTCCTGTTCGGGCGTGTGGCCCGGCAGACGGCTGCCGAACGCGTCGATCAGCTTGCGGGTCAGTCCGGGCGAGATGACGGCGTCTCCGGCGGCCACCGCGCGGATGCCGGCGACGAGTTCGTCGGGCATGGCGTCTTTCAGCAGGAATCCCGATGCTCCGGCGCGCAGGGCGTCGTAGGCGTATTCGTCGAGGTCGAAGGTGGTCAGGACCAGGACGCGGGAGCGGCCGCCGGACTCGATGATGCGTCTGGTGGCCTCGATGCCGTCCATGCCGGGCATACGGACGTCCATGAGGACGACATCGGGCTTCAGCTCGGCGGCCTTGCGGACGGCCTCGGCACCGTGGGTGGCCTCACCGATGAGGGTCAGATCGGGATGCTGTTCCAGAAGCATGCTGAAGCCGAGGCGCTGCAGGGCCTGGTCGTCGACGATGAGCACGGTGGTCATGCGCGGGGGTTCTCCGTTCGGGTCGTGGATGGTGGGGGTGCCTCCCCGCATACGAGGTGCCTCCCTGCAAATGGGGAGGGGAGGAGCCGAGGGCTAGGGGGAGGGCGGGGTGGTCAGGAGGCGGGCGTGGACGCTCCAGCCGCCCGCACGGTTGGGTCCGACGGTGACCTGGCCCTGGTAGATGGCCGCGCGTTCGCGCATGCCGATCAGACCGCGGCCGTTTCCGGTGCTCCTCCTCCGGGCGCGGGGTGCACGGAGGGGGCCGGTGTCCTCGACGTCGACGTGGACCGTGCCGCGTTCGACGCTCACCCGGACGCTGCTGGAGGTGTCGGCGGCGGCGTACTTGAGGGTGTTGGTGAGAGCTTCCTGGACGATGCGGTAGACGGCCAACTGCAGACCGGGGGCCAGCGTGCTGAGGTCGCCGTCGGTGGAGAGGGACACGGAAGGGCCGGCGGCACGGACGCGTTCGACCAGCGGGTCGAGGTCGGCCAGGCCGGGCTGTGGGGTGAGCGGGACGTCGTGCGGTCCGTCGCTGTCTCCGATGACGGCGAGAAGGCGACGCAGTTCGGCGAGGGCGCCGCGACCGCTGTCGGCGATGATCCGCAGGGTCTCGGCACCGCGCTGGGGCTTCGCCTCGGTCAGGCCCGCGGCGCCGTCGGCGAGGCCGACCATGACCGCGAGGGTGTGGCCGAGGATGTCGTGCATCTCCTTCGAGACGCGGGCGCGTTCCTGGGCGACGGCGAGGCGGGCCTGCTGGTCCTTCTCCTTCTGCAGAGCGGCGATGACGACGTTCACCAGCCGGGTGGCGAGGCCGAGGCAGGCGATGGCCGTCACCGTCACCACCCCCAGCAGCAGGCCGAGTTCCGGGCGTGCGGTGTATTCCGGCCGCCCGTCGGCCGGAAGCCCGGCGGTCCGGGCGAACAGCTGCGCCATGGACATGGCCAGGGCGACGAGTATCTGGCCGGGGGTGGCGAAGCGGCCCACGTTGAACAGGGCCACGAGACGTGCGACGTCGGCGGATGCGTTGGCATCGTGCGAGGGCCCTGCGTAGGTCGTCAGTACAGCGCTGGTGGTGATGAGCGCGAACACCAGCATGGGCCGACGCTCCCGCCACAGCAGCGGAACGGCCACCGCGAGGGTGAGGGCCAGCTCTTCGGCGATCCCGGATTCTTCGGCGGCAGTGAGCACGTACGGCAGGCCCAGGACGGCGCAGAACAGCGGGACGCCCCACCGTCGGACCCGGGGGTGGGTCCGGTCCGCCCACGCCCAGGAAGACAGCCGGGCGATGATCGACACGATCACACGCTGCTCATCATCGGCCGTCAGCGCCTTGGGCAGCTTGGGCCGACCGGGGAGGCGTCGACCGGGCCGGGAATCCTGTGGGGGAGTGGGGGTCAAGGTCGGTGCCCTTCGCGGTGCGGGCAGTCCGCTCGCCGGTGCCGGGGGGAATGGACGGACGAGCGGCGACTCGGGAAGAACACCGACCGGGGCGGACCGCTCTTCCTTGATCGTACGGCTGACAACGGCGCGGAGCCGGTTTCGTCCCACGGCAGCGTCATGGCCGGTCCGGCTGCCTTGAGCACGTGAGACGCCGACCGGCGCGAGGCGGTGCAGGATCGTGGCCACGGATGTGTTCCCGCCAGGAAAGAGGTCTTTTCGTGGACGGGCCCGACCAGGCCCGGGTCCCAACCTAGAAGGGGTATCGACGGGCTCCACGGCACTGTGGGTGGGAATACGGTGACGCCGGCTAGTACCTGGGTACTACAGCGTCCCTCCACACGGCTGCGGGAAGCGGCGCACGGTCCGCCTCACCTCGGCGACGACAAGAGCGGTGGGCATGTTCCCGGGTTCCTCCTACGGGGCGTTCAGTCGCCGATCGCGCGGAGCACGGCGTCGGCCATGCCCTTCTCGCCGTGCGCGTTCGGGTGGACGGCGGCGGCCGGGCTGCTGGGTCGCAGGGGTTCTGAGCTGTTGCCGCTGGAGTGCGTTCAAGAGTGTTCTGGTGGGCGGGAGTGAGTGTGGATGGTTGGTGTCGTGTCGCGTGCCTCGGCTGTGGGGCTGGTTCTCGGTGGGGAACTGACGTTCTTGCGTCGAATGCGTGACCTTCGCGGGTGGTGCTCGTTTCCCATGGTGACGGGATCTTCAGGTCGGGAAGGGGGCGGGGTGGGTGAGCTGAGGAGCATCGCGGTGCCGTTCGTCGCGTCCGGTCCCAGTGGTGTGGCCGCCCGTACCCGCCTCAAACACCTGACCGCGGACGATGAGAAGGTGCTGCGCCTGTTGGGTGCGCATCTGGGGTCGTTGGCTTCGAGGGATCTCAAGGCGCGTTGCCGGGACGGTGTGTCGCATTCCGGGAAGACGTGGGCGGTGCGTAAGCGGGAGCTGACACCGTTGTCGTCGTCGCGGTGGGCGGGATCGATCACCAAGGCCACGCATGATCAGTGGGCGCTGGCCCGGCGTGGCCAGTCGGCGCACCTCCACCACCTCGAAGCGGGCATCCGCACCGTCGAGGACCGCCTGTCCCAGCCGGTCGGGCAGAAGGGGACCAAGGGCAAGCCCGGGGGTTACCGCTCCCGGCGGGAGTGGCATGCCAAGTCCCGGCGGCTGCGGGTCCTTCAGGACCGGCTGACTGCCGCGCGGGCCGACCGCGAGGCCGGCATCGTCCACGTCGTACGCGGCGGCAAACGTCTGGCCCGCACCCGCCACCACCTGGACGCCGCTCAGCTCACGGAGTCGGTGTGGCGTGGGCGGTGGGAGGCGGAACGCTGGTTCTGCCAGGCCGATGGGGAGTCCGGCAAGCGCCACGGCAACGAGACCATCCGGATCAGCCCGGATGGTGAGGTGAGCATCAAACTCCCCGCCCCGCTGGCGTATCTGGCGAACGCCCTGCACGGACGGTACGTCCTGGCCTGCACGGTGCGGTTCGCGCACCGGGGCACCGAGTGGGCCGACCGGGTCGCGGCCAACCGGGCGGTCGCCTACCGCATCCACTACGACACCGCCCGGGACCGCTGGTATGTGACCGCGTCCTGGCAGATCCCACCCACCCCCACCCTCCCCATCGAGGCCGCGCTCGCCCACGGGGTGATCGGCGTCGACATGAACGCCGACCACCTCGCCGCCTGGCACCTCGACACCCACGGCAACCCCACCGGCAGCCCACGCCACTTCCCCTACGACCTCACCGGCACCGCCGAACACCGCGACGCCCAGGTCCGCCACGCCCTCACCCGCCTCCTGCACTGGGCCAGAACCTGCGGGGTGAAGGCGATCGCGGTCGAGGACCTCGACTTCACCACCGAGAAGACCCGGGAGAAACACGGCCGCAGGAAACGCTTCAGGCAGCTGATCTCCGGCATGCCCACCGGGAAACTCCGCGCCCGGCTGGCGTCGATGGCCGACGCCACGGGTATCGCGGTCATCGCCGTCGACCCCGCCTGCACCAGCCGCTGGGGAGCCCAGCACTGGCAGAAACCCCTCACCACCACCCGTACAACGACTCGCCATGATGCTGCCGCCGTGGCGATCGGAAGGCGCGCCCAGCAACACCCGATCCGGCGACGGACGGCACCGCCCCCACCACACCGGAGTGATGCGGTGGGGCATCGGACCGTCCAGGCCAGAACGGGTGTTCCTGGGCGTGAGGGAACCCGCCCCCGCATTCCCGGACCACGGACACGATCCGTGCCGCCCGGACACGGAGCGAACGCGGGCAACCAGAACGCCCAACACCGTCCGGGGCGTTCGGCCGAGCACGAGACCTGGCAACAGGACTCACTCCCGCTCAGTCCCTAGGAACGGTTCTGTCCAGCGGGTCTTCTCGGAGCAGGCGTCGTGACCGACGGACGGGGAGTAGGTGTCGACGTACGTCGCTCCGGCGGCCTCGGCCTGCTCGCGCAGCATGGTGTTGAGCTGCTTCCCCTTGTCGTGCAGATAGGTCGCGTCGCCGGGCGCGAGGGGCAGTTCCCTGCCGCAGCCTTTGCCGTCGGCGGGCAGGATCGCCGGATAGCCGACGACGTAGACCCGGGCGTTCGGCGCACGCCGTTCGATCTCGGCCAGCGCCGCGGACAGCTTCGGGCCGGACTCCTGGATCTTCCGCGCCACCTCGTCGGTGCCGCCGTCGACGTACTGCTTCCTGCAGGGCGCGTCGTCGGAGAAGAGGCGGTCGCTGCCGATGCCTCGGTACATCGCGCCCACCATGACGCATTTCGTGACCGTCGAGCCGAAGCCGATGTCGTTGCCGCCGATGCCCAGGGTGACCAGTCGCGTCCGCGTCGACAGGGCCGAAAGCTGGGCGGGATTGGTGCCGTTGGACGTCTTCTGCGGCGCGGTGAGGTCGGTGAGCGTGGCGCCGCTGCAGCTGACGTCACGGAAGTCGGCCGCCGGGACGCCGAGTTGGCGTGCCACCACCGAGGGATAGTTGTGGTCGGAGCGTTCGCAGCCGGCCGGAGTCCCGGACTGCCGGGGGATCTTCGGGCCGGAGGTGTAGGAGTCGCCGAGAGCGACGTAGGGCCCCGGCTGAGGTCGCTCGTCCTTGGCGTTGACGCCGGTGCCGGTGTGAGTGCTGGTGGCGTCCGGCCGTCCGATGAGGACGGCGGTGAACAGAACACCGCAACTCACGATCCCGACCAGACCTGTTCGTGCATACGGTCCCATGGGCTTCTCCTGTCGTTGTCACGGATGACCAACTGCTGGGTGGGCACCGCAGCGCAGGCGGCTGTTGGCGATGGGCGGCGGTGCCCGGAGCGGGACCGGCAGGGCCGGTGGGGGAGGAGGCGGAAGGCTTGCCCGGATCACGGTGGGGTCGAGGCGGGTGTGGCCCTGTCGTCGAACCAGGCGGAAAAACGCGCACGTCATCGGCACCGCGGGACCGAATACGGCGGTGTTGAGCAGTACCGCGGTAGGAAGGCGCGTCGACTCTGGGCAGGGGTGTGGTCGGCGGGCCCGGGAGTCCCGTGCCGTGGGTCAGGCGGGTGTCGGCTCGGGCGAGGTGGTCTGCGGGGTGGCGGTGTCCAGCAGGCGGCGAGCCGTGCAGGGCGCAACCACGGCTTCGCCGCGCGCGAACGCTCCTGTCTGCGCGAAGAGTTCGAGCCGGCGGGCGTTCTTGAGCAGCAGGCAGCAGGCAGCAGGCAGCAGGCAGCAGGCCGCAGGCCGCAGACCACAGGCCGCCGGGTGCGGCGCGCAGCACGCAGTGCGCTCCAGGCCTGTGCGTGCCGTTCGAGGGCGGTCGGCGTCGGGACCAGGGAGCTGCCGTAGGCGCGGGGCTCGATGTCAAGCGGGGTGTATCTCAAGGGAGTTGGCCGGTGGGTTGGGGATGAGGGTGGCGTGGACGGTCCAGCCGCCGTGGGGGTTGGGGCCGGCGGTGACCTCGCCCCGGTAGAGGGCGGCCCGCTCGCGCATGCCGACCAGCCCCCGGCCGCCGCCCGTCCGGCCACGGTGTGTCCCCGGGGCACGGGACGGGCCGGTGTCCTCGACCGTGATGCGTACGGTGCCGGGGTCGGCGGCGATGGAGACGTGGACCGAGGTGCCGGAGGCGGCGTACTTGACGGTGTTGGTCAGGGCCTCCTGGATGACGCGGTAGGCGGACAGCTGAAGTCCCGGGGCCAGGCCGGTGAGGTCGCCGTGCGCGTGCAGGGCGACGGTGGGGCCGACGGCGCGGACCCGGTCGAGCAGGGCGTCGAGGTCGGCGAGGCCGGGCTGAGGGGCGAGCGGGACGTCGTACGACCGGCCCTGACCTGCGCGGTCGTCGCGGTCGTCGCCGATGACGGAGAACAGGCGGCGCAGTTCGGCCAGGGCGTCGCGGCCGCTGGCGCTGATGATGCGCAGCGTCTGGGCACCACGTTCGGGCTTGGCCGCGGTGAGGGGGGCGGCGCCGTCGGCGAGGCCGACGATGACGGCGAGGGTGTGGCCGAGGATGTCGTGCATCTCGCGGGAGACGCGGGCGCGTTCCTGCGCGGTGGCGAGACGGGCCAGCTGGTCGCGTTGCTTCTTCAGAACGTCGATGTAGGCGTAGGCCAGCCGCAGGAGCAGCCCGAGCGCCGCGAACGCCACTACGGCGACCATCACCATCAAGGTCACGGGCTCCGGGCGCGTGACGTACTCCAGCTGCTGGCCGCGCCAGAAGAAGTAGGCCCATGCGACGAGTTGCACGAGGGTGATGCCGGTGGCGGCGGCCAGCTGGCGTGGGGTGCAGTGCCGGCCGACATTGAAGAGGGCGACCACCCGGGCGAACTCGGCGCCGGTCAGCACACCGAGGGGAAGGGACACGATCGAGACGGCCGTGGTGAGGGCGAAGATCAGCATGGGGCGTCGCTCCCGCCACAGCAGCGGGATGCAGAAGGCGAGGACGATCGGCAGCTGGGGGTCGGTGACGTTGTGTGGATTGGTGTAGGCGTCGCTGCCGACCGCGAGGCAGAGGGCCGGGACCCCCCACTGCCGGACCCGGGGACGAGCCAGGTCGGCCCGCCGCCACGAGGCGAGCCGGGAGACGGCCGATGCGATCACCCGCTGCTCGGGATCGCTCGTCAGGGCCTGGAGGAACCGGCGCTCGTCCGGGTGTGGGGCGGGCACGGGGGTACTCGGTGCGGGCACGGGGGTACTCGGTGCGGGCACGGGGGTGGGCCCTTCACGATGTCAGGCCGCCCGCCCCGGGGGATCGGGCCGGCGGGCTGGGCAGGGGAGACGGGCTGGGCAGGGGCGGCGGCCGCTGAGAGTCGGCCGCCATGTCAGGAGCCGGTGCGGAAGCCGGAGGTACGGCTCGCTCTGGTCAACGCCCGCGCATCCGGCTCTTCAGCGGCTTCCTGCGGACCGGCGCCTCCGGCTCCGTCGTGTCGGCGGCACTGGCGGCACCGGAGTCGCCGCCGCCTCGTGCCAGCCGCTGCTTGAGCCCGGACAGTCCGCGTGCCTTTCCGGGGGTCCGCCGGCCAGGTGCCGGCGTGTCCGTGACATCAGAGGCGGTGACGCCCGTGAAGGCGTTGGGGGCGCTGCGGTCGTCCGGGCTGTCCGGGCCCGTGTGGACCGTGGTGACTCCGGCGAGTACGGGTACGGGCGCGGGGGCCGTCTGCTCGGCTTCCTGCTCGGCTTCGAGCGCGTGGCGCAGTTTCTCGCCCTCGACGTCCACGTTCGGCAGGATGCGGTCCAGCCACTGCGGCAGGGTCCAGGAACGGTGGCCGAGCAGGGCCATCACCGCGGGGACGATGGTCATCCGGACGACGAAGGCGTCGAGGAACACGGCGGCGGCGAGCCCCAGGCCGATGGACTTGATCAGAGCGGCGTCGTCGAGGAGGAATCCGGAGAAGACGGAGACCATGATGACGGCGGCGGCGGTGACCACCCGGCCGCTGTGCCGGAACCCCAGCACGATGGCCTGCTCGGGTTCGGCGCCGTGGACGTACTCCTCCCGCATCCGGGAGACGAGGAAGACCTCGTAGTCCATGGCGAGTCCGAACACGACGCCGATCAGCAGGATGGGCAACAGGCTGACGATGGGTCCGGTCTGGTCGACGCCGAAGAGGTCCTTCAGCCAGCCCCACTGGAAGACCGCGACCAGGACACCGAGGGTCGAGACCACGCTGAGCAGGAAGCCGAGGGCGGCCTTGAGCGGGATCACGATCGACCGGAAGACCAGCAGGAGCAGGATCAGGGCCAGGCCCACGACGATGGCCAGGTAGGGGATGAGAGCGTCGGAGAGCTTGGTGCTGACGTCGATGTTGACGGCGGTGAGGCCGGTGACCATCAGGTCGGCGCCGGTGTCCTGGTGCAGGGCGGCGCCGTGGCCGCGGATCTCGCCCACGAGGTCCTTGGTGGCCTCACTGGTGGCGGCGCTCTTGGGGACGACGCCGAGCAGGGCGACGTCGCCGGCCCGGTTGAACGAGGCCGGACGGACGGCCGCGATGTCGTCCAGCTTGCCCAGCATGGTGTACGCGTCCTGGGCGGCGGCCTTGGGACTGTCGCTGTCCCGGGCGTCGACGACCACGGTGAGCGGTCCGTTGAAGCCTGGCCCGAAGCCCTTGCTGAGAGTGTCGTAGGCGATGCGCTGGGTGCTGCCGGGGGGTTTGCCGGAGTCGTCGTTCAGGGCCATCCGCAGGGACATCGCGGGGATGGCCAGCACGGCCAGGGCGGCCACCGAGACCGCGAGCACCTTGACCGGGTTGCGGGTGACGAACCTTGCCCAGCGCACCCCCATCGACTCGCCCTCGCCGCGCTCCAGCGCCTTCATACGGCGGGTCAGCATCCTGCCGTTCATGATCCGCATACCGGCGAAGCCGAGCAGGGCGGGCAGCAGGGTCAGTGCGATGACCACGGCGACGGCCACGGCGAAGGCGGAGGCCAGGCCCATGGAGGTGAGCATGGCGATGCCGATGACGCTCAGGCCGCTCAGCGCGACGATCACGGTCAGGCCGGCGAAGACGACCGCCGACCCGGCAGTGCCCACGGCGCGTCCGCAGGCTTCCTCCGGTTCGTGGCCGTCGCGGATCTCGTTGCGGTAGCGGGAGACGATGAACAGGGCGTAGTCGATGGCGACGGCCAGGCCCAGCATCAGGGCCAGGGTCGTGGAGGACGAGGCGAGGTCGAAGAAGTGCGTGGCGAGCGTGACCGACAGGACGGCCGCGGCCACCCCGAGGATCGCGGTGAGCAGGGGCAGTCCGGCGGCGATCATCGAGCCGAAGGTGATCATCAGGACTACGGCGGCGATCCCTACGCCGATCAGCTCGGCCGCCTTGCTCGCGGCCTTGGACTCGACGGCGTTGCCGCCCAGACTCACCTTCAGACCGGCCTTCTCACCCTGGGCGACGACCTCGGTCTGGACGGCGTGTGCCGCGCCGCTGACGTCGGTCTGGGCGACCTTGTAGGTCACCTGGGCGAAGGCGATGGTGCCGGACCTGCTGACCAGGCCGCCGGCGTAGGGATCGGTGACGCCCGACACCTGTGGCGACTTCTCCAGCTTCGCCACCAGGGACTCGACCTCGGCCTTGTTGGCGGCGGAGGTCAGCTTCTGCCCGCTGGGTGCCTCGAACACCACACGGGCGGTGGCGCCGTCGGCGGAGGCCTGCGGGAACTCCTTCCGCAGCAGGTCGATCGCCTTCTGCGATTGCGTGCCGGGAACGCTCAGGGCCCCGGCGGATGTGCCGGGCGCACTCATGGCGCCGATGCCTATGGCGGCCAGAACGGCGACCCACAGCATCACGACGACGCGTCGTCGCCGGAAGGCCAGTCGGCCGAGCCGATAGAGGAAGGTGGCCACGGAAGTACTCCCACCAGGAGAAGAGATCATTGGGTGAGCTGGGCCTGACTGACCCGCGATCTCAACGTAGGAGCGGTATCGGGCGCCCATCACGTACCGAGGAACGGAATCAGGCACAGCCGGCTAGTACCTCGGTACTACTCCCCGTCTTCCTCGCAGCTCGCAGCCCGCAGATGGCCGACGACCGTGTTCAGGGCCCGTGCCGTGGCGCGCGTGAGGGCCGTCGATGAAAATGATAGTGCGTCTGACCAGCCCTTATCGAGCGGCGGCGGCCTCGGCGCAACGCTACCGCCGTGATCGCCCCTGCTGTCAGAGCTGACGGTGCATCACGTCGATGCAGACGGCCCGGGCGGCGGTTGCTGCCAGGCGAGACTCATCTGTGCACCGGCTTCGGCTTGTGCCGTTGCCGCGAGGGCACAGGAGCGGCTCCCGGCCGGGCGGCCGCTGTGTTCGGATCAGGTGTCAGGGCTTCAGCAGGACCTTGATGGCGCGGCGTTCATCCATCGCCTGGTAGGCGTCGGCGGCCTGCTCCAGGGGGAGGGTGAGGTCGAAGACCTTGCCCGGGTCGATCTGACGGTTCCAGATCAGGTCGATCAGATGGGGCAGGTACTGGCGGACCGGGGCCGGGCCGCCGTGCAGGTGGGCGTGGGAGAAGAACAGCTCCTGGCCGTCCAGCGTCACGTCGTGGGACACGCCGACGTAGCCGACATGGCCGCCGGGGCGGGTGGAGCGGATCGCCTGGAGCATCGACTCCTGGGTGCCGACCGCCTCGATCACCGAGTGCGCGCCGAAGCCGCCGGTCAGCTCCTTGATCTTCTCGACGCCCGCGTCGCCGCGCTCGGTGACGATGTCTGTGGCACCGAACTCCAGGGCCAGCTTCTGCCGGGAGGCGTGTCGGCTCATGGCGATGACCCGCTCCGCGCCGAGCTGCCGGGCGGCCAGCACGCCGAGCAGGCCGACCGCGCCGTCACCGACCACGGCGACCGTCTTGCCCGGTCCGGCCTGAGCGGCGACGGCGGCGAACCAGCCGGTGCCCAGGACGTCGGAGGCGGTCAGCAGGCTCGGGATCAGGTCCTCGTCCGGGGTGCCCGGGGTGGCGACGAGGGTGCCGTCGGCGAGCGGGACTCGCAACCGCTCCGCCTGGGCGCCCATCTCGTTCATCCACTCGCGCTGGACACAGGAGGTCTGGTAACCGGCGCGGCAGCTCTCGCACGTGTTGTCCGAGGTGGAGAAGCCGCCGACCACGAACTGGCCGGGCTGGACGGTGGTGACGGCGTTGCCGACCTCTTCCACCACGCCCACGTACTCGTGGCCGATCGGGGAGCGCGCCTCGAAGGACTCGGCCCCACGGTAGGGCCACAGGTCCGAGCCGCACACACAGGCCGCCGCCACTCGGATGACCGCGTCGGTGGGCTCGAGGATCTTCGGGTCCTCGCGTTCCTCTACCCGGAAGTCGCCGGGGGCGTGCATAACGACGCCGCGCATGGGGGTGGCTCCTTACATACGGGGGACCGGCCGTGTCCGTCGGCCGGGCGGCTGGGTGCCACGCCATCCAGGAAACCTACGTTCCGCGCGGGTAGCCAGTGACTGATGAAGCATGTACTGGCAGTACATCGCTACGGTCTGGCGGGCGGCGTACGGTCGGGGTGTGGACAACCGTGACGAAGTCCGCGAGTTCCTGACCTCGCGGCGAGCCAAGATCACCCCGGAGCGGGTGGGGCTGTCAGCCGGCTCCCGGCGCCGTGTGCCCGGGCTGTGCCGCAGCGAGGTCGCGGCACTGGCCGACGTCAGCGTCGACTACTACGGCAAGCTGGAGCGCGGCAACCTCGCCGGTGTCTCACCCGCCGTGCTCGAAGCGGTCGCCCGTGCGCTCCAGCTCGACGACGTCGAACGGACCCACCTGCTCCATCTCGCCCAGGCACAAGAAGGCTCCGACCGGCTCGCCCGGCCACGGCCGCGCGCCAGCAAACAGTGGGTGCCGCCCAAGACCCTGCAGTGGGCCCTGAACGCTGTCACCGCCGGGCCCGCGTTCGTGACGAATGGCCGCCTGGACCTGCTCGCCGCCAACCAGCTGGCCCGCGCTTTTTTCAGCGACATCTACGACGGCGGCACGCAGCCGCCGAACATGGCCCGCTTCCAGTTCCTGGACCCTGCGGCCCGCCGCTTCTACCCGGACTGGGACCTCATCGCCGACATGACCGTGGACGTCCTACGTACTGAGGCCGGCCGCAACCCGCACGACAAGGACCTCCACGACCTGGTGGGAGAGCTGTCAACCCGCAGTGACGCCTTCCGCACCCGCTGGGGCTCCCACAACGTGCGCCGTCACGGCAGCGGCACCAAACGCTTCAACCACCCGGTCGTCGGCGACCTCACACTAAGCCGGGACGTGCCAGTACTGCCAGATGGTGCGGGTCCGGCGAGCGAGACGGAGAGGAGTACGCGAGGAACCGGCGTCTACGCCTCCTTAGACGTCATCTCATTTGGTGATTCTGCTACCGCAGAATCACCAAATGAGATGACGTCTAAACCCCCCGAAGGCGCAGCCCCATCAGGTCGGCGACCTCAGCTGACGGGCATCGGTTCACCCGCGCCATCCGATCCACCCGCGATCCGAACGTCTCATCCGCCCGCGGAGCTGTGACCAGTGCTAATCGTCGTGGCGGCATATACGCGCCCCTGGAAAGTGATCCACGTCACTATCGTTTAGGGCTCCATGCTCTCATTTCCGGCGTCCGCCCTCACGCGGGTCGGACCCAGGCGCCCTTGGCGAGAGTAGAGACATGTGACATTGTACTGATGTGAGTAAGCGACTGACCTGCGATGTTGTGGTCATCGGCGCCGGAATGGTCGGTGCCGCCTGTGCCCTGTACCTCGCCCGGGCGGGCCTCGGGACCCTTGTCCTCGACCGGGGACCGGTGGCCGGCGGCACCACCGGCGCCGGTGAGGGCAACCTGCTCGTCTCCGACAAGGAGCCGGGGCCCGAGCTGGACCTCGCGCTGCTCTCCGGCCGCCTCTGGAACGACCTCGCCGCCGAACCCGGTATGGGCGGCGCCGTCGAGTTCGAGGCGAAGGGCGGGATCGTCGTCGCCTCGGACGCCGAAGGCATGGCCGCGCTGACCGCCTTCGCCGCCGGGCAACGGGCGGCGGGCGTCGAGGCCGAGGTGGTCGACGCCCGACAACTCGCCGCCCTGGAACCGCACTTGGCCCCCGGCCTCGCGGGCGGCGTCCGGTACCCGCAGGACTGCCAGGTGATGCCCTCCCTCGCCGCCGCCCAGGTCGTCCGGGCGGCCCGGCGGGCCGGAGCCGAGCTGCGCACCGGCACGGCCGTCACGGACATCCTGCGCGCGCCGGACGGTTCCGTGCGCGGCGTTCGGACAGCGGGGCTCGGCGACATCCACGCCCCGGTCGTCGTCAACGCGGCCGGCACCTGGGGCGGCGAGGTCGCCGCGCTTGCCGGGGTACGGCTGCCCGTGCTGCCGCGACGGGGCTTCGTCCTGGTCACCGAACCACTGCCGCCCGGCACCGTCCGGCACAAGGTGTACGCCGCGGACTACGTCGCCGATGTCGCCAGCGGTGACGCCGGGCTTCAGTCCTCCGCGGTCGTCGAGAGCACGCCCGGGGGCCCGGTGCTGATCGGGGCCAGTCGTGAACGGGTCGGCTTCGACCGGACCTTCTCCCTCCCCGTCGTGCGCCGCCTGGCCGCCCAGGCGACGGCCCTCTTCCCGGTTCTCGGCACGGTCCACGCGATGCGTGCGTACCTGGGCTTCCGCCCCTATCTGCCGGACCATCTGCCGGCCATCGGGGCCGATCCCCGGGCGCCGGGGCTCTACCAGGCGTGCGGTCACGAGGGCGCCGGGATCGGGCTCGCGGTCGGCACGGGACACCTGATCGCGCAGTCGCTGACGGAGCGGACACCCGACCTCGATCTGACGCCGTTCCGCCCGGACAGGTTCACCGGCGGGGAGCAGTGAGGATCGTGAAGAGGCCGACGAAGGTGAAGCAGGTGGGACCGGTGAAGCAAGTGAGACAGGTGAAGCAGGTGAAGAGAACTACTCCGTTGGAGCTGGCCCGGGCCCGGCCAGGTCCTCCGTTCACCGTCACCGTGGACGGGGACGAGACCGACGCACTGCCCGGTCAGACCGTCGCCGCCGTGCTCCTGTCGGCGGGCATCACCTCCTGGCGCGGCACCCGGGGCAGCGGTGCGCCGCGTGGGATCTTCTGCGGCATCGGGGTCTGTTTCGACTGCCTGGTCACCGTCAACGACCGCCCCAACCAACGGGCCTGCCTCGTCCCCGCCGCGCCCGGCGACGCGATCCGCACCCAGGAGGGCACCGGCCATGACGAACTCGGCTAGCGCGTCGTCGCTCGCGGTGGTCGGCGCGGGTCCGGCGGGCCTCGCCGCCGCGCTGACCGCGGCCGACCGGGGCGTACGGGTCGTACTGCTCGACTCGGGCGCGCAGGCGGGCGGGCAGTTCTACCGGCAGCCCGCGCCCGAGCTGAAGGCACGCCGGCCTCAGGCCCTGCACCACGCCTGGGGCACCTGGAAGCAACTTCGGGGCCGACTGGCGACGCATGTCGCGGCGGGCCGGATCCGGCATCTGGCGGACCGTCATGTGTGGTTCGTGGAGCGGGAGTTCGGGGGTGGCACGGGCTTCGGCGTGCACGCCCTCCTGGGCCCCGGGCAGACCGATTCGCAGACCGTCACCGCCGACGCGGTCCTCCTCGCCACCGGCGGCTACGAGAAGGTGCTGCCCTTCCCCGGCTGGACCCTCCCCGGAGTGGTCACCGCGGGAGGAGCGCAGGCGATGCTCAAGGGCGGCCTCGTGCTGCCGGGCCGTACGGTGGTCGTCGCCGGGACCGGGCCGTTGCTGATGCCGGTCGCGGCCGGCCTCGCCGCGGCGGGCGCCGAAGTCGTCGCGTACGTCGAGTCCACGCACCCCACCGGCTTTCTACGGCACACCGCGACGCTCGCCGCCAACCCGGCGAAGGTCGTCGAGGCCGCCCAGTACGCTGCCCAACTGCTTCGCCACAGAGTCCCGGTGACGGTACGTCACACCGTCGTCGCGGCGCACGGCACCGATCGCGTCGAGGCCGTCACCGTCGCCGCCCTGGACACGCACGGCCGGGTGCGGCCGGGCACCAGGCGGCGGATCGCCTGCGACACCCTCGCCGTCGGACACGGCATGCTCGCGCACACCGACCTCGCCGAGTCCCTCGGGTGCTCGATCGACGCCACCGCTGACCCCGTCGTCATCACCGACGCCGAGCAGCGCACCGACGTCGACGGTGTCTGGGCGGCGGGTGAGGCCACCGGCATCGGGGGAGCGGTGCTCGCGCTGGCCGAGGGCGAGATCGCCGGACACTCGATCGCCGCCCGGCTGAAGGGAGCGGAGCCACCCCTCGCCGCCCGGGACACGGCCGCCCGGACCCGTACCCGGCTGCGGAGGTTCGCCGCCGCCCTCGACACCGTGTACGCCCCGCCCGTCCACTGGGCGGAACAGGTCGCCGACGACACCGTCGTCTGTCGCTGCGAGGAGGTGACGGCGGCGGAGGTCCGTGAGGCGGTGGAGGAGTTGGGGGCGACGGATCTGCGCACCGTCAAGCTGCTCACCCGGGCAGGTATGGGGTGGTGTCAGGGGCGGGTCTGCGCGGCCGGGGTCGCCGGGGTCGCGGGGTGCCCCTCCGGCCCGGCGAGGCGGCCGTTCGCACGGCCGGTGCCGCTGGGTGTGCTGGCACAGGAGCCCGAGCATCCATGAGCGTCAAGTTGAGGCCGGTTTTTCGTCTGCGGGTCCGTCGTGGCTGGTCGCGCAGTTCCCCGCGCCCCTGAAGGGGCGTTTCCCCACCCCCGAATTCCGAAAGCTGAGGCACCGATGAGTAGTACACCCACTCCCGTCTGGCGAGGCGTCCTCGTCGCCACCGCGCTGCCGCTGAACGACGACCTGAGCGTCAACTACGCGGCGTACGCGGACCATTGCCGCTGGCTCGTCGAGAACGGCTGCGACGGCGTCGTACCGAACGGCTCGCTCGGCGAGTACCAGGTGCTCGGCGTCGAGGAGCGGGCGAAGGTCGTCGAGACGGCGGTCGCCGCGATCGGCGGGGACCGGGTCATGCCGGGTGTGGCCGCCTACGGCTCCACCGAGTCCGCCCGCTGGGCCGCGCAGGCCAAGGACGCCGGCTGCGCCGCCGTCATGCTGCTGCCGCCCAACGCCTACCGCGGCGACGAGCGTTCGGTGCTCGCGCACTACGCGGCCGTCGCCGAGGTCGGTATCGACATCGTGGCGTACAACAACCCGATCGACACCAAGATCGACCTCACCCCCGAACTGCTCGCCAAGCTGCACGCGGCCGGACACATCAAGGGTGTGAAGGAGTTCTCCGGCGACACCCGGCGTATCTACCAGATCCAGGAACTCGCCCCGGAGCTCGACGTGTTGATCGGCGCCGACGACGTCCTGCTGGAGCTGGCCACCGCCGGAGCGGTGGGCTGGGTCGCCGGCTACCCCAACGCCCTGCCCCGGGCGACGGTCGAGCTGTACCGTGCCGCCGTGGCGGGCGACCTGGTCACCGCGCTGCCCCTCTACCGGCAACTGCACGCCCTCCACCGCTGGGACTCCAAGGTCGAGTTCGTGCAGGCGATCAAGCTGTCCATGGACATCGTCGGCCGGCACGGCGGTCCGGTCCGTCCGCCGCGCATGCCCCTGCTGCCGGAGCAGGAGACGGCGGTCCGCGAGGCCACCGAGAAGGCCGTCGCCCTCGGCCTCGGCTGAGCCGACGGCCGGCCGGCCCGCTTCGACCCGAGTGAACCTGAGAGGATCGCGATCATGCGCAGCAAGCTCGTCCTGCACGCCGTCGACTCGCACACCGAGGGCATGCCGACCCGGGTCGTCACCGGCGGGATCGGCACGATCCCCGGCGGGACGATGAACGAACGCCGACTGTGGTTCCGCGAACACCGGGACGACGTACGGAACTTCCTGATGAACGAGCCGCGAGGGCACCCCGCCATGAGTGGGGCGATCCTCCAGCCGCCGACCCGGCCCGACTGCGACTACGGCGTCGTCTACATCGAGGTCTCCGGCTATCTGCCGATGTGCGGTCACGGCACGATCGGTGTGGCGACCGTGCTCGTCGAGACCGGAATGGTCCCGGTCGTCGAGCCGGTCACCACCATCCGCCTGGACACCCCGGCCGGGCTCGTCGTGGCCGAGGTGGCGGTGGAGAACGGTGCGGCGAAGGCCGTCACGATCCGCAACGTACCTTCGTTCGCGGTGGAGTTGGACCGCAAGGCCACCCTCGCCGACGGTCGCACGGTGACGTACGACCTCGCTTTCGGGGGCAACTTCTACGCCATCCTGCCCCTCGACCAGTTCGGCCTGCCCTTCGAGCGAGAGCGGAAGGACGACATCCTCGCCGCCGGACTCGCCCTGATGGACGCGATCAACGCCGACGGTCCCCCCGTACACCCCGAGAACCCGACCATCAACGGCGTCCACCACGTCTACCTGGCGGCCCCCGGCTCGAACGCCACCCGGTCCCGGCACGCGATGGCCATCCACCCCGGCTGGTTCGACCGCTCGCCCTGCGGCACCGGCACCTCCGCCCGGATGGCCCAGCTGCACGCGCGTGGTGAACTCCCGCTGCACCAGGACTTCCTGAACGAGTCCTTCATCGGCACCTCGTTCACCGGGCGGCTCGTCGAGAACGCCGAGGTCGCCGGGCGCCCGGCGGTGGTACCCACGATCACCGGCCGCGCCTGGATCACGGGCACCGCGCAGTACCTGCTGGACCCGGACGATCCGTTCCCGGCCGGGTTCGTACTCTGAACATCGCACGAACCGAGATCCATCCAGGAGAACCCATGGCCGCTCAGCGCACCGGGCCCGCCCTGCCCAGCATCGGCGGGTCGCGGCCCAGCTACCGGGCGAGCGTCGCAGACGCCCTCCGGGCCGCGCTCGTCGCCGGTGAGCTGCGGCCCGGCGAGGTCTACTCGGCGCCCTCGCTCGCCGCCCGCTTCGGCGTCTCGGCGACCCCGGTGCGCGAGGCCATGCTCGACCTGGTGAAGGAGGGCGTGGTCGACCCCGTACCCAACAAGGGTTTCCGGGTCACCACGGTCTCCGAGCGGCAGCTCGACGAGTACACGCACATCCGGTCGCTGATCGAGATCCCGACCACCGTCGGTCTCGCCGCGACCGCCGACCCGGCCGATCTGGAGGCGCTGCGCCCGCACGCGGAGGAAAGCGTGGCCGCGGCGGAGAGCGGTGATCTCATCGCCCATGTCGAGGCCGACCGCCGCTTCCACCTCGGCCTGCTCGCCCTGGCCGGCAACCAGCATCTGGTCGAGGTCGTCGGCGACCTGCGCGCACGGTCCCGGCTGTACGGGCTGACCGCACTGGCCGAGCGCGGCCTGCTGAAGTCGACCGCCGAGGAGCACCTGGAGATCCTCGACGCGCTCATCGCCCGGGACGCCGAGCGCGTACGGACCGTGATGACCCGGCACCTGGGCCATGTCCGGGGCGACTGGGCCCACTGAGCCGCCAGGCCCCCACCGCGCGTCGGGGGACGTCAACCGGCGCGGCACCCCGGATGCCTTTCGAGACCTGGCCGCCACGGGCAGGCCCGCACGCTACGAGAGCTTCGCCCGCGCCCGCGCCCCCTCCGACCCAGGCTCCGGCTGATCCACGACCGTACGCTCAACCGCGAAGTCTCCGACGGCAGTTCGCCCTCACCGCACCCGCGCCGGGCCAGGATCTCCGACGAGGGCGGCCGGGGCTCAGGAGACGGCCGTACCGCCCGCGAGGCGCAGCCGCTCCGGGACCGCCCACCACTGGTCCGGCCGGTCCACCACCCCCGCCTCAGGCCCGGTGTCGAGGAAGCGGGCGAGTCGGAAGAGGTACGCCGCGATACCCGCCGCGCCCTGCATCCACGCGGTGCCCGGGGGCAGCAGCGGGGACTCCTGGCGGTATTCGACGAACCGCCAGCGGGCGCCGGCCCCGTCCCTCACGGACCGTTCCACCAGCGCGTCGCCCATCACCCGGGCCGCGCGCACCAGAACCTTCGCGGTACCGGCGTCCGCGCTGTCCTGAGCCGCGTCCAGGAGTACGTCGCCCACGCCGGCCGTGCCGCAGCAGCGGCCGTCGTTGTCCCAGAAGCCGGGGCGCAGCCGCTCCGGCAGGCCCGAGGTGAGGATCGAGGTCAGACAGCGCTGCCGCAGCTCACCGACGTCCAGCCCCGACACCTCCGTCACGCCCGCGTGCGCCAGTGCCGAGAACAGGTGCGAGGTGCCCGCCGGACCGTGGCACCACGTGTACGTCACCGGCTCGACCTCGCGCTTCGACGGCGGGATCGTGTGCGGAACGACGAAGCCGTCGTCGTCCAGGGAGCCCACCGACAGGACGTGCCGGGCTCCCTGGACGGCCGCCTCGACGAAGTCCTCGCGGCCCAGCGCGGCCCCCGCCACGGCCAGCGCCGAGGCCACTCCCGCGGTGCCGTGCGAGTAGTTCGGCGCCCGCCACTCGGTGGTCGCCCCGATGCCCCAGTCCAGACCGGCCTCCGTACGGTGCGCCACCCGCAGCAGCGCCTCGCAGCCCGTCGTCGCGATGGACTCCGCGTGTTCGCCGCCCGCCCAGACGGCCGTGAGCACCACGCCCGCGGTGCCCATGATGATGTCGTTGAGGGGCGCGTCGGAGTCCGCCTCGAACTCGACGGTGGTCCGCCAGCCGTCGGGGGCCGCCAGCTCGGTCAGCCGCCGCATGGCGACCGACTCCGCGCCCGGCGCGAGCAGCCGCAGCGCCGTCACGTCGCCGGCGAGACCGTCGTACAGCGAGGGTTCCGTCCGGGTCCGTGCCGCCGCCGACAGCCTCGTCACGATTCCGGTCGCCAACGACCGCTCCCGGTCGGTGGGTTCGCGGTGGCGGGCGATCTCGGCCAGCACGGGGGCCAGGCCCGCGATCCCTCCGTACAGGGAGTCGCGGTCCTTCGCGGGTACGGGGTCGGGACCGCCGTCCGCCGGGCCCTCGGCCACCGTCTCCGGCAGCCACGGACCGTCGTCCTCGCGGATCTGGTCCAGCACCCACGACCAGGCGGCCTCGCCCAGTTCCCGGTACCCGTCGGATGAGTCGATCACGTCACTTGAGTTCTTGTCCGGCACCCGGTCACGCTACAACCGCGGGATCACCGCCGGTAGGCGCCCGACCGTCGCGCAGGCGCTCCCGCTCGGCCCCCGAGGTCGTGGGTGAAAGGCAATCTGTTTCCCAGGTGGGAGGGGGCGGTCACTTCGGCACGGTAGAAAGGACCCATGGTGGACCGCGAGACCCCCGCAGGGGACATGGACGATGTTGACGCGGTGGCCCGTGCGGTGCTGACGGCGTCACGGCTGCTGGTGGCGGTCTCCGCCCGGTCCCTCGCCGCGGTCGAGGAACGCGTGACGCTTCCGCAGTTCCGCATGCTGGTCGTGCTGTCCACCCACGGGGACACGAAGCTGGTGACGCTCGCCGACCAGCTCCAGGTGGCCCCGTCCACCGCGATGCGCATGGTCGACCGGCTGATCGCGGCAGGCCTCGCCGAGCGGCACCTCAATCCCGACAACCGCCGCGAGACGCAGCTGGGCCTCACCGAGGAGGGGCGTCGCACGGTCGAGGACGTCATGGCTCGGCGGCGGGCCGAGATCTGCGGCATCGTCGCCCGTCTCGCCCCCGACCAGCGGGCGGCTCTCGTCGAGGCGCTCACCGTGTTCAGCGAGGCGGGCGGCGAGCCCCCCGCCCCGGCGGAGGACGGCACGGAGACACACCCGCTCGGCTGGGTGGACTCCGTGATCGTCTGACACACGCCCTGGCATCGGAGATCCCGGCCGGAGACACCGGTCCGGAGTCTGCCGGTACCGAGTCTCCCGGGCTGGAGTCTTCCGGACCGGACTCTCAGCCCGCCGACGGCGACGGCGCGGAAGGGGGGCCGGTGGGCGCCGGGGCGGCCGTGTTGATGTTCAGGTCGGGGCGCGGGGTGAGCGCGACGACCGGTGCGCCCTGCTGGGGCGGCGGCGGGGTCGTGTTGTCCTTGGGCAGTTTCGGTGGCGTGCTCTGCTGGAAGTTGACCAGGTCGATGTTGACCAGACCGGTGTTCTCCAGCACGGTCATGTGGTCGAGGACGGTGTCGTTGGCCAGGTCGGCCAGGGCGCGGACCATGGAGTTCCTGGTGGTGGCGCGGGTCTTGGCGATGACCGGGAAGATCTGGCCGTGCGTCACCCGCATGATGGTGACGGCGGTGGAGTCGAACTCCTTGCCGTTGGCCGCGTCGGCGGTGGCCACGAACTGCTGCTGTTGCGGCGACGCCAGGTTGGGCAGCACGACCCCCAGCTCCGGGGAGATCTTGCGGCACATGTCGTCGAGGCCGGCGTGACCGACGATCAGGTGCTTGCCGGCCTCCCTCATCTCCGGGGTCGTGCCCCGCTCCATCGCCATCTCGCCCAGCGGGTACTCCCACAGCCCCGCCGCGCGCACCTTGACCACGAAGTCCCGGTCGGCCTCGGTCAGCGGGCCGTACCGGGTGTTGGCGATGACGCGGTCCGGTGAACTCGTCGTGTTCTGCACCCCGACCATGGCCGGGTAGGCCAGCGCGGTGAGGGTCAGACCCAGAGCGCCGAACACGAACACGTTCCCCGCCGTTTTGGCCGAGATGGGCATGGTGCCTCCTGATGTGAGCGGCTCGTACGTCAGGAGGTACGGGAACGAGAGGGGATTCAATCATTGCTCAGGGTAAATTTTGCACTCTGCCAAAACTGGGACACGGGATGATCGGTGCATGGAAGCTGTGGAGGGCGTGAGCGACGGTGGCGGTGGCGGTGTCGACGCGGCCGGTCGGGCGGAGATCTCGTCGCCGCGTGAGGCCGCGAACAACGCGCTTGTGCTGGCGTTCGGACGGTTGCAGGGTGCGGCGAACCGGCTGGAGTACATCCTCGGCCGGTCCCTGGAGGAGGAGTGCGGCATCAGCCACCTCATGTTCGAGGTGCTGCTCATCCTGGGTCGGGCGGGCGAGCCCGGGCTGTCCATGCGGGCCGTCGCCCAGGAGCAGGTGCTGACCACCGGTGGTGCGACGCGTCTCGTCGACCGGATGGCGGCGGCCGGACTGGTCGAGCGGGCCGAGGATCCGGGTGACCGGCGTGGGCGGCTGGTGCGGCTGACCGGGCTGGGGGAGGAGACCGTGGTGCGGGCGTCCCGGCTGCACGTCGAGAACATACGCCGCTACTTCGTGGCACCGCTGCCGCCCGAGGACTGGGACCGTTTCAGCGAGGATCTGCGCATCCTCAGTCACTCCGCGCGCGACGAGCTGCCCCGCCTGCCCTGAGCGCCCACCCCTGAACTCGGTTCCTGTTCCCCATTGCGCGATTCGGGAGGAGCGTTCATTATCAGGAATCCTGATAGTTCAAAGTTGCAGTGATGGGTGACCGAGCCATGCCATTCAGCCCCGGAATCCAGGCCAGAGCGATCCAGCTGCTGTTCGGCCGCGTGATGTCCCGTGTGCACAAGGACCTGCGCTTCACCGACATCCCGAAGCGCACGGAAACCCTCCGGGTGGAGACCGGCGCCGGCCCGGTGACGTGTACCGTCTACCGTCCGCCGGTCGGCACCGAGAGCCCCGCACCCGTGTACGTCAACCTGCACGGCGGCGGCTTCGTGGTCGCCCGCCACGAGCAGGACGACCACATCTGCCGCTACATAGCGGCCGAGGCCGGCTGCGTCGTGATCAACGTGGACTACGCCGTGGCCCCGCAGCATCCGTTCCCCGCTCCCGTCACCCAGGCGTACGACGTCACCGCGTGGGT
Organism: Streptomyces sp. AK08-02; assembly: GCF_033795085.1. Classification (NCBI taxonomy): domain Bacteria; kingdom Bacillati; phylum Actinomycetota; class Actinomycetes; order Kitasatosporales; family Streptomycetaceae; genus Streptomyces; species Streptomyces sp. AK08-02. The sequence goes on along the minus strand of NZ_JARAZV010000019.1, from coordinate 44,526 downwards.
CGCCGAGAACGGCGAGGCACACGACTGGGACGGCTCGCGACTCGCCGTGGGGGGACACAGCGCCGGGGCCAACCTGACCGCCGCGGTCTGCCGCACGGCACGGGACCGCGGCACCTTCACGCCCCGGCTCCAGCTCCTCGACTCGGCGCTGTTCGACCAACTCGCCGACCCGGCCACGAAGCGTTCCCCCATCGCCAAGCCGCTGCTCACGCCCCAGCTCATGCGGATCTTCACCGCCGCCTACGTCCCGGACCCCGCGGACCTCACCGATCCGCTCGTCTCGCCCGGACTCGCCGACGACCTCGCCGGACTGCCGCCCGCCCTGGTCATCACCGCGCGGAACGACCGCCTGCACGAAGAGGGCGCCGCCTACGCCAAGGCACTGGAGGCCGCGGGTGTCCCCGTCACCCACCGCGTCTTCGAGGCCGTCGACCACTACTTCACCCACGCGGGCCCCGCAGCGGAAGGCAAGGAGGCCATCGGCCTGATGGCCACCACCCTGCGCGCCGCCCTGAGCTCACAGCACTGAGCGACTGACGCCGGTCAGGGCACCATCAGGCGCGGTCTCAGTCGTTCGCGGGAAGCGCGTGGCGTTCAGCGAGCCCCGGGGCGGTCGCGTCGCGGCAGTCGCTCGACGGCCAGGTCGTAGGAGTCCTCGACCGCGTCGGTGACCAGCCGCTCGGTGATGCCGGGTCCCGGCCCCAGCGAGATCCAGTGGCGTTTGTCGAGGTAGCGGCCCGGTGTGATCGAGGCGTGGTCGTGCACGTGGGTGCGGGCGTGTTCGGGTTCGCACCTGACCGTGATGATCTGCTCGTCCGGGTCCTCGGTGACGATCAGGAACACCTTGCCCGCGACCTTGTACACGTCGAGACCGGGAGTGAAGGGGTAGCCGTGGCTGACGTCGGGCAGGGCCAGGGCGGCCCGGCGGGCGGTGTCCTGGAGCCGGTCGCCGGCCGCGTTCACCGGGCCGCCCGGGTGCCGGTGCCGAAGGTGTGCGGGTCGACGGGCTGCTCGGCCCTGGGCAGGCGGGCGACGACGAGCCGGTAGGACTCGGTGACGAGTTCCCCGACGAGCGCCTCGTCGACGCCTTCCCCGCCCTCCAGCGTGATCCAGTGCTTCTTGTTCATGTGGTAGCCGGGCGTGATGTGGCGGTACTGCTCCCGCAGGGCGTGGGCCTCGCCGGGGTCCGCCTTGAGGATCACCACGGGACGCCCCGGGACCTCGGTCATCAGCATGAACACCTTGCCGCGCACCTTGAACACCTCCCAGTCCGGGCCGAAGGGATGCTCCAGCCGGGCTCCGGGGAGTCCCTCCGCGCGGAGGGCCGCGCTCCTGTGCAGGGCCGATCCGTTCATGGGGCGTGGCCTTTCTCGGACGATGACGGGCTGTGGCATCGAAGGACGCGGACGGCGCGGAGGATGCGCGGAGGGCACGCCGCACGGTCGCGGCGGCACAGCCCATCCTCTCCCCGGAACAGACGGAGAAGGGCAGTAGGCTGCGGACACGTGATGGTCGACAAGCGACACCCCAGGCCGAGCGGGCGGGCCGGACAGGCCGTGGTCCCGCTGTACGGTTTCCAGCCCCCGGTCGGCACTCCCTACGGGCTTGAGGTGAGTACCGTCGAGGACTTCTTCGCCCAGCACGACGACTGGCCGTGGAACCCGCCCCGTCCCGGCCGTGCCACCTTCCACTACCTCATCGCGGTCACCGAGGGTGAGCTGCGGCACGACGTCGACCACGTCACGCGGACCGTCGCCCCAGGCCAGTGGCTGTGGGTACGTCCAGGGCACGCCCAGTGCTGGCATCCGCCCGGCGCCGCCCGCGGCCCGTTCATCCTGTTCGAACCGGACGTACTGCGGCCCGAACTCGCCCGTCTCCTGGCCCCGCTCACCGCGCACGAGGCCCCACCCGTGCTGAGCCCGCACCCCGACGACGCCACCTGGCTCCATCGGACGGCTCTCCAACTCCTGGACGAACACCGCGCACTCGGGCGCCGCCCTCTCGACATCCACCATGCCCTGCGCCGCAGCCTGCTCGAATCCCTGCTGCTGCGCCTGGCCAACGCCCCGGGCGTCGCACCCGTCGGCACGGCCACGGTCGGCACGGGCCCTGCCGACAGGTACGTACGTTTCCTGGACGCCTTGGAACTGCACTTCCGCGAACTGTATCGAGCCGCGGACTACGCCGAGTTGCTCGGCTGCTCGGTCCGTACCCTCAGCCGCGCCGCCCGGGAGGCCACGGGCAAGGGGGTACGTGAGGTCATCGACGAACGGCGCCTCCTGGAAGCCCGGCGTCTGCTGGGGGACGCCCGGTGGGATGCCCGGACGGTGGCCGCTTACCTCGGGTTCACCGATCCCGCGAACTTCGGCCGCTTCTTCCGTGACCGCACCGGCCTCACCCCGGCCGCCTTCGCGGCCCGCGACGTCACGACCCACCCGTGAGCGGAGCGCGGCGGCGGCCCGAGCACCCCTGACCGTCAGGGCGACGGGCGCCCATGCCGGGGGGCTTCCGATCTATCCGTAGACCCCCTCAGGCGATCCGTAGGCCCCCTCAGGGTGTGGTCAGACCCAGTTGGGGATGTGCTCTTCGGCATAGCGGGCGCCGAATCCGCCGGTCGGGAGGATCTCGTGGATCGCGGCGAGGTCGGCCTCGGTGAGGGTGACGTCGGCCGCGTGGGCGTTCTCCTCCATACGGGCCGTGCTCCGGGTGCCCGGGATCGGGACGATGTGCTCGCCCTGCGCGAGCAGCCAGGCCAGGGCGAGCTGGGAGACGGTGATGCCCCTGGCGGCGGCCAGCCGGCCGAGTCGCTCGACGGCTTCGACGTTCTTCTCGAAGTTGCCGGGCTGCCAGCGCGGGTCGGTGTTGCGCATGTCGGTGGCGTCGTACGTGCCGGCGGGCTTCGCGGTACCGGTGATGAAACCGCGACCGAGGGGAGAGTAGGGGACGAAGCCGATGCCGAGCTCCTTCAGGAGCGGGAAGAGCTGCTCGACCTCGCGCTCGAACAGCGAGTACTCGGTCTGCAGGACAGAGACCGGCTGGACGGCGTGCGCCTTGCGGATCGTCTCCGGGCCCGCCTCGCTCAGGCCGAAGTACTTCACCTTGCCCGCGTCGATCAGCTCCTTCACCGTCCCCGCGACCTCCTCGATCGGCACATTCGGGTCAACCCGGTGCTGATAGAAGACGTCGATCTGGTCGACGCCCAGGTAGCGCAGGCTGTTGTCGGCGACCTTGCGGATGTTGTCGGGGCGGCTGTTGAGGCCGAATCCCTGGGAGAGGTCGGACATGTCGAAGCCGAACTTGGTGGCCAGGACCACCTCGTCGCGGAAGTCCCTGACCGCCTTGCCGACCAGGATCTCGTTGGAGCCGGTGCCCCAGCCGTAGAGCTCGGCGGTGTCGATGAAGGTGACGCCCAGGTCATGGGCGCGCCGGATGGCGGCGATGCCCGCCTCCTCGTCACCGGGGCCGTAGGCCATGGTCAGGCCCATCGAGCCGTAGCCGATCGCCGAGGCGGTCAGGCCCTGGGTGCCGAGTGTCCTGTCGTGCATGTGGAGCTCCTCATGTCAAACCAAACAGTTCGGTTTTAGCGTACGCCGGTCACCGCTCAGCGGCAAACCAAACGGTTCGGTCAGGTGATGCCGGCGGCAGGACCCCAGGCCGCCCGGGCGGCTCGCGGTGCGAGAAGGGGCCAGCAACGAGCCGCGGGGCGACCGGCCGCCGACCGACGACACACCGCGCGAGGGACCCGAACCCAGCCGGAAGGAATCCGACGTCATGACCGACTCCGCTCCCAAGGCCCCCACCGCACCGGGGGGTGCGTTCCTGGTGGGGGATCTCTTACGCCACCGCCGAGCGGTACGGCCGTCCCGTGGTCGCGGACTTCGATCCGGGCCTGCCCTACGACCGTGAAGGCGTCGTCTCCGTCCAGCCCGACAGCGGTGACTGGCTGGAAGCGGACAGCGGGATGGGCGAGGACTGTCTGAACCTGAACGTGTGGGCCCCCGAAGGTCGCCCCGACGGATCTCGGAGTCCGGGGCGGGGTGGACGACAAGGCCACCGGCGTCGTCCTGGACCGGGGGCAGCCCGGCGCGGTGGTGCACGCCCACCCGATGGACGTCCTCGCCTCGGGCGCGCACCGCGATGTCGACGTGCTGCTGAGCATGGCCGGCGACGACATGGGCTGGTGGGTGGCGAACGACCTCGACCGGTTCGACCCGCACACCCTCCGGTGCCCCCGCGTTGCCGGTCCGGCAGGCAGGACGATCACCGGGATCGCCGTCCGCCGCTTCGGGTGGCGGGTTCCGGACGGGAACTGTGCCACCCCTCGCCGCGTCCCCACGACCGAGGAGACCCCGCCCCGTCCAGGCGGGGCGGGGGATGGAAGAGGGCGGCATGAGTGCATCGGGATTCGCCGAATGGGCCCGTCACTTCGAGACCGAACGGGACCGCCGCGCAGCCCGGCCCGACCCACGCTGGGAGTCGGGTGCCTCACTGCCCCCGGCGGTGCGGGCGAGCATCCAGCGATTCCAGGCCGGCGAGGACGGCGACAGCTCGGCCCTGTTCGCCAAGGCGGACGCGGCGGGCGATCCGGAGTACGCGGCAGCGCTGCGGCTGTTCATCGCCGAGGAGAAGAACCACGCGAGGCTCCTCGCCCTGCTGCTCAAGGCGGGCGGGGCGACGACGCGGGCCGGGCACTGGAGCGACACCGCGTTCGCGCGACTGCGTCGCGTGCCGGGACTACGGACGGAGCTGCTGCTCCTGATGGTCGCGGAGGTGGTGGCCCTGCGCTACTACCGGGCGCTGCGTGACGGGACCGACGATCCGCTGACGTCGGAGGTCGCCGACCGCATCCTGGCGGATGAGGAGCGGCACGTCCCGTTCCACTGCGCGTGGCTGCGCACGTCGGTCGCGGAGCTGCCGCGCGCGGCCCGGCGGCCGCTGCTGGTGGGCTGGCGGGTGATGCTCATCGGCGCGGTTCTGGTCGTGGCCGCCGACCACGGGCGGGCACTGCGCGGGCTCGGGGTCGGGCGAGGACGTTTCGTGGCGGACGTGCTGAGGTCGGGCGGTCCGGTGGTCGCGGCGATCCTCGGGGCCGATGGCTTCGAATGAGAGGGTCGGCCGAGACACGGCCGAAATGGACAGCAGGACTCCTACCTGGCCGATCACTGCCGGTCAGCACGTTCCGGGGCCCCACGGTCGGTCTCCCGACACCGCGTCCGTCCTTCCTTTGGAGAGGGACGGAGAGGGACGTATCGGGGTCCGGGCAGCGTGAACCGGTGGTCCGGGGTTCAGGATCCGGCGCGATAGCGGGTGAGCAGGAGGGCGACGGCTTCGTCCACGACCGTGCTGTTCAGCCGATGAGTTTCCGAGGCTTGTGCGGTCTACCTGTCGACGAAAGGGGCGCACCATGCGCGAGATCATTGTTTGTACGTTCCTGACGCTGGACGGCGTGATGCAGGCGCCGGGCGGTCCGGACGAGGACGCCGAGAGCGGCTTCGAGCACGGCGGCTGGCAGAAGCCGGTGGACGACGACGAGGTGGGCGCGGCCATCGCCGGCTGGTACGAGGAGTCCGACGCGATGCTGCTCGGCCGCAAGACCTACGAGATCTTCGCGTCGTACTGGCCGACCGCCGATCCCGGTAACCCGTTCACCGCACGGATGAACGGCATGGACAAGTACGTGGCGTCCCGGACCCTGACATCCGTCGAGTGGCAGAACTCGACGCTGCTGGAGGGTGATGTCGTCGATGCCGTACGCGAGCTGAAGGCGTCCGACGGGGGTGACATCAACGTCGTCGGCAGCGGTGACCTCGCCCAGACCCTGATGCGGCACGGCCTCGTCGACGAGTTCCGGCTGACCATCCATCCGGTGATCATCGGCACCGGCAAGCGGTTGTTCGCCGACGGAGCGATCCCGACCGCGCTGGAGCCGGTCAGCGTCTCGACGACGAAGGGCGGCACCGTTGTCGGCGTCTACCGGACGAACGGTAAGCCCAGCTACGACAGTTACTAGGCCGGGCGGAAGTGCGTAGTGCGAGACGGGCGCGAGGCGGGCCGGCCCTGGACGAGGCGCCGGCCCGGCGGGATACGGCGCGGCGTGCGTCCGGGCCGGCGCTTGTCACGTCCTGGCCCCCCTGTGCCTCAGGTTGCTCAGACGGTCGCGAGCGAGACCTCTGTCGACTTGATCAGGGCGGTGACGGCGGAGCCTTCGGTGAGGCCGAGGTCGGTGACCGCGTCCATGGTGATGGCGGCGGTCAGTTCGCCGCCGTCGACGGAGACCCGAACGGAGGCCATGGCAGCACCCGTGGCGACCTCGCGCACCGTGCCGGTGAGCCGGTTGCGGATGGACAGGCCCTCCACCGGGCCGGTGGCCAGCGAGACCTCGGTGGCCTTGACCAGGGTGCGCACGACGGAGCCTGCGGAGAGGCCGAGGTCCTTGACGGCGTCCAGGGTGATGGCGGCGGTGACGTCCTGGCCGCCGTCGAGGCGGACCCTGACCGTCGCCATGACCTCCCCCGGGGTGACGGTGGTGACGGTGCCGGGAAGCTGGTTGCGGATGCTCAGGCTCATGGTGGGACGCCTCGCAGGGTTCGGGTGTTTTGTTCACCTTTGGGGGTGCTGTGGGGCCCACGGTAGTCCGAGGGCGGGCCACCCCGCGTGCACGCGCGTGCACGTCGTCGCAATAGCGAGCTCAAGACCGTACGGCAGCTCGCACATCCGCTTCGACGGGTTCAACGGGTTTGGAGGGTTCGACGGATTCGACGGGTTCGGCGATTTCGATGGGCTCTCTCAGGCGGGATACGCGTGCGTCTGGGTCGCCTTCACCGTCGCCCACACCGTGGTGCCGGGGCGCAGGTCGAGTTCTGCGGCGGCGAGGGTGGTGAGGTCGGCGGCGAGGGGGAGTTCGCCGGTGAGGTCGGCGCGGATCTGGTCGCCGTGGATCTCCAGGCCGGCCACTTCGCAGCGCCAGACATTGCGGGCGCTGGAGCCGGTGGGGCGCTCCCGGAACAGGGTGACGGCGCTCGGCGGGAAGGCGACGAAGACTGGACCGGTGAGGTACTCCCCGGTCGTGATCCCGGTGCCGGAGTCGAGGCGGGCCGTGTGGCCTTCGGCTTCTCCGCGGTAGAGGTTCAGGCCGACCAGATGGGCGATGTAGTCGGTGCGGGGGTGACGGGCGATGTGTGCGGGGGTGCCCTCCTGGACGATGCGGCCGTCCTCGATGACGACGAGGTGGTCGGCCAGGACCATGGCGTCCAGGGGGTCGTGGGTCACCAGTACGGCGACGGCCTCGAAGTCGGCCAGATGGTGGCGGAGTTGGGCCCGGATGTCGAGGCGGGTGCGGGCGTCGAGGGCGGCGAGCGGTTCGTCGAGGAGCAGCAGGCGGGGCTGGGTGGCCAGGGCTCGGGCGAGGGCGACGCGTTGGGCCTGGCCGCCGGAGAGGCGGCGGGGTTTGGCCCCGGCGTGGTCGGTCAGGCCCATACGCTCCAGCCACCGGGCCGCCTCGGCGCGAGCCTGCGTCCTGGTGGCGCCGTGACAGCGCGGCCCGAACGCCACGTTGTCCAGCGCGGTCAGGTGGGGAAAGAGCAGGTAGTCCTGGAAGACGACGCCCACCGGACGGGACTCCGGCGGCGTACGGTCCAACTGCTCGCCGTCCAGCCGTAGACGGCCGCCGGTGATGGGGACGAGCCCGGCCAGTGCGCGCAGGGCGGTGGTCTTGCCGGCGCCGTTGGGGCCCAGCAGGGCGACCACGTCACCGGGCGCCGCGCTCAGTGTCACGTCCAGCCGGAAGGAACCGCGCTCGACCACCAACCGGGCGTCGAGCCCTTCGTCCGTGAGTACGGGAGCGACTGCGGCGGCCTTGTCGATGTCGGTCATGAGGCGGTCACCCAGCGGTCTCGTAGGCCGGCCAGTACCGCGATCGACACGGCGAGCAGGACCAGGCTGAGGGCGATGGCCGCCTCCGGGTCGTTCTGGAGGGCGAGGTAGACCGACAGCGGCATGGTCTGGGTGCGGCCGGGGAAATTGCCGGCGAAGGTGATCGTCGCGCCGAACTCGCCGAGCGCCCTGGCCCAGGCCAGTACCGCGCCGGCCGCGACGCCGGGGGCGATGAGGGGCAGGGTGACCCGGCGGAACGCGGTGAAGCGGGAGGCGCCCAGGGTGGCCGCCGCCTCCTCGTATCGCGGGTCGGCGGCGCGCAGGGTGCCCTCGACGCTGATGACCAGGAACGGCATGGCGACGAAGGCTTCGGCGATGACGACACCCGCTGTGGTGAAGGGCAGGGTGACGCCGAACCAGGAGTCCAGCCACTTCCCCACGACCCCGTTGCGTCCGAGCGCCATCAGCAGGGCCACACCCCCGACGACGGGCGGCAGGACTAGCGGCAGGGTGACCAGTGCCCGTACGAGACCGCGTCCCGGGAACTCGACCCGGGCGAGCAGCCAGGCCAGCGGCACCCCGAGCACCAGGCTCACCGCGGTCGCCGCCGTCGCGCAGACGAGGGACAGTTGGAGCGCCTGCCACACCTCGGTGCTGGTCAGCAGGTCGGGCATGCTCCGCCACGGGGTCCTGATGAGCAGGGCGACGAGCGGCAGCACGAGGAACGCCAGGCCGAGCAGCGCGGGTAGCAGGAGAGGCAGCGGAACGCCCCCGCGCACACCCTTGAGGACACGGTGGCGCCGCGGGCCACCCGTGAGGGTGTCCGCGGCGCCGGCCCTCTCCGGGGAGGGCTCCGGGGAGGGAGAGGTCACGGCTTGAGGAATCCGGCTTCGGTCAAAACACTCTGGCCTTCGGCGGACCGCACCAGCGCGATGAACGCCTTGGCCGCCTCCGCGTTGGGCGCGTCCTTGAGGAGGGTGATCGGGTAGGCGTTGACGGCGACGGCGGACTCGGGGAACTCCACGCCCGTCACCTTGCTGCCCGCCGCCTTCACATCGGTCCGGTAGACGACGGCGGCGTCGGCCTCCTTCAACACCACCTTGTTGAGGGCGGACTTGACGTCCTGCTCGTAGGAGACGGGGGTGAGCTTCAGCTTTCCGGCGTCCAGCGTCTTCTGGGCGGCGGCGCCACAGGGCACCGACTTGTCGCACAGCACGACCTTCAGGGAGGACTTGGTCAGGTCCCTGAGGGAGGAGATCTTGTCGGGGTTGCCCGGCAGGGTGGCTATCTCCAGCTGGTTGCGGACGAAGGTGGCGGGGGTGCCGACCGCGTCCTTCTTGTCGGTCACCATCGCCATGGTCTTGGGGCTGGCGGAGGCGAAGACGTCGGCGGGGGCGCCGCCGGTGATGCTCGCCGCGAGTGTGTCGCTGCCGCCGAAGCTGAAGGTGACCTCGGTGCCGGGGTGGGCCTTCTCGAACTCCTTGCCCAGGGTCGTGAAACTCTCCTTGAGCGAGGCCGCGGCGAACACCGTCACCGTTCCGGACAGCTTCGGCGAGGAGGATCCCGACGCGGCGGAGCCCGACTTCGCCGACGAGGAGTCGTCGGAGGACGAGCAGGCGCTCAGGGTCAGCAGTGCGGCGGCGCCCACACCGGTCACCTGCAGTATCCGACGGGTCCGGCGTACGGAACGGGTCATCACGGGTCCACTCCCTCAAGGTCCTGACGGACCCGACTACGGCCTCACGGCCTTGCCCACACACCGATCATATTGCCGCATGTGCAAGGCCGTAGTCTGCTGTGGCATCGCATGAGCCGGAATCCTGATCCATCAGGCTGGCATGTGCGTTTGTATCATGGCCGGAATCCTGGAGCAGCAAGTCCCGGAGGAGGCCGCCGCACCTTCTCCGGGCCCGCGTTCACGCGGGTCGGAGGGAAGGTGGCGGTATACGCCGATCAGATGTCCCGGAAGAGACCAGCCGACGCCGTGACCTGCGATGTCTGGCCGTCGCAGGGCATCCGAGTGCGGCCCGTCGCGCTGGACACGCACGAGGACGCGGGACGCGACAGGGGTGTTCAGGCGTGTTCGGCACGGACCACCACCAGCTCCTCCGGTTCCGTCGGCCGCTCCGTCGTCCGGCCGGCCGTCCCTTCCGGCGTCCCAGGCCCTGACGGGCCCCCGGGGCGGCGCGTCGCCGACTTGGGCACGTAGGGCGGGTTGGTGATCACCAGGTCGAAGCGGCGGCCGGGCGCGGCTGTGGCCCGGACGATGGACGATGTTTGACGCGGCCGCTCGGGGTCACGCGGCATGTGGGCCTCGGGAGGGCCGGCGACACCGAAGCCGGCTTGTCGGCCCGATGCGCGGCGCGTTCCGGCGTGTGCCCGTCCCGCGCGACGACCGTGAAACCCGTCGACAGTCGGCAGAAGGAGTGTCATGACAGAGATCCGCCCCGCCACCACAACCGACTCGGGCGCTCCGGTGGAGAGCGACGAGCACTCACTGACCGTTGGACCTGGGGGGCCGGTCCTACTGCAGGACGCCTACCTGATCGAGCAGATGGCTCAGTTCAACCGGGAGCGCATTCCCGAGCGCCAGCCGCATGCGAAAGGGAGTGGCGCCTTCGGTCACTTCGAAGTGAGCCACGACGTGAGCGCCTACACCAAGGCGGCCGTGTTCCAGCCGGGCACGCGCACCGACCTGCTCATCCGGTTCTCGACCGTGGCGGGGGAGCGTGGCAGCCCGGACACCTGGCGCGACCCGCGTGGTTTCGCGGTGAAGCTCTACACCAGCGCAGGCAATTACGACATGGTCGGCAACAACACGCCGGTCTTCTTCATCAAGGATCCGATGAAATTCCAGCATTTCATCCGGTCCCAGAAGCGCCGCGCGGACAACAACCTGCGCGACCACGACATGCAATGGGACTTCTGGACGCTCTCCCCGGAATCCGCCCACCAGGTCACCTGGCTGATGGGCGACCGCGGAATTCCGCGGACGTGGCGTCACATGAACGGGTACTCGTCCCACACGTACATGTGGATCAACGCCGACGGCGAGCGGTTCTGGGTGAAGTACCACTTCAAGACCGACCAGGGCATCGAGTTCTTCACCCAGCACGAAGCCGACCAGATGGTCGCCGTCGACACGGACTACCACACGCGTGACCTCTTCGAGCACATCCGTGACGGGGACTGTCCCAGCTGGACCCTCCACGTGCAGGTCATGCCGTACGAGGACGCCGCGAGCTATCGGTTCAACCCGTTCGACCTCACCAAGGTGTGGCCGCACAGCGACTACCCGCTCATCCCGGTCGGCCGTATGACGCTCGACCGCAACCCGACGGACAACCACGCCGAGATCGAGCAGGCGGCCTTCCAGCCGAACAACCTGGTCCCCGGCATCGGGCCGAGTCCGGACAGGATGCTCCTGGCCCGCCTGTTCTCGTACGGGGACGCGCATCGCCACCGGATCGGCGTCAACTATCAGCAACTTCCGGTCAACGCGCCCGTCGTCGACGTCCACACCTACTCCAAGGACGGAGCGATGGCCTACCGCAAGACGGCGGATCCGGTCTACGCCCCGAACTCCAAGGGCGGTCCGGCCGCCGACACAGCACGTTACGGAACCCCGCCCGGCTGGGAAGCGGACGGCGAGATCACTCGTGCCGCGTACGTGTCCCACCCGGAGGACGACGACTGGGGACAGCCGGGCACCCTGGTGCGCGAGGTCATGGACGACGCGGCCCGCGACCGCCTGGTCGACAACGTCGTCGGCCACCTCCTCAACGGGGTGAGCGAGCCCGTCCTTGAACGCGCCTTCGCGTACTGGTCGAACATCGACGAGACGACCGGCAAGCGCATCGCCGACGGCGTGCGAGCGAAGTCCCACGAGAAGGATCCGAAGGCGGCGGAACAGGGCAACCCCGCGCGCCGCGCCATGCAGCACAAGGCATAGAAACCGTCAGCTGCGTGCACGACGAGCGACACAGCCTGAGACCCGAAATCCGAGCGAGGGGAACCCCATGAAGACTCCCGGTGACGACGACACACCTCCGGTCGACGAGGAGACGCGTGAACGGTCCGCGGAGCAGCGGAACGTCATCGCACCCACACCGCGTGACGTCCGGGACAAGGCCGAGGACGACGACGAGACCGATCTCCCGCCCGGAGACAATTCCTGACGACGCCTACCGCCTCCGCCGGCACCCGCGTTCCTGGCTACGCGGGACGACCCGACGGCCCCTTCCTCCTCCAGCTCCTTCTCGTGTTGAACCAACACTGTGACTGTTGTTTCGGCGCATTTATGGCCCCGGCCGTCCATCAGACGAAGGGGAGACCATGGCCCGACCTTTTACGGCCTGCCCGTAGGTGGGTCGAACTATGAGGAAGTGGCGGAGAAATGTGCAACCGAGGACTTCAACACCGGGCAGCAGTTGCGGGTGCATGTCACAGGGCGGCAACAGAACAACTGGAGCGGGCTGAAAGGCTTTGACGGGGGCACCCGGTTCTTCGCAGCACCGATGGATGCTGCTCCCTGAAGGAAAGAGAAGCTCGTGTATATAGGTCTGGGCACCGTCGTCGTCATCATTGTCATCGTCGTTATCGTCCTGATGCTGCGCCGCCGCTGAACCGTGCCCCTCGTGCCGCACGATCAGCCATGACCACAGCCCGCCCTGGAATCCCTTCCCTGGATACCTGGGCGGGCACGGTCGCGATTCGGTCCACATCGGATTGTCGAGGGCGTCCTCACCGAACGCCGGACCGGCGCGGCGCAGGAACTCCACGACATCGTGGTCGGCTGGGTCGGTGACACGGATGCCGGTGGCCGGGCCTCCGATCCGTACGCGCGGAATGTGTGCGGGCGCCGGGCGCGGAGCCATCGAGGGAACCAGGTACGCGCAGCCCGCCTGACGAGGGCGGCGGCACCTGCGACCACCGCGAACATGCCGGTTCTCAGCCCTGGTTCTCGGCACGACCCACGAGTAACCCGCTTCGCCCGTCCCATGCGGACCGACCGCGTCGACCGGGCGTTCCTGGACATCGCCGATGCCCGCCACGAGGGCCGGATCGGCGCCTGTGGCGGACGGAAGGTCCCGGTCGGGACGGGCGGCGCCATACCGGGGAAGCGAGGCCGGAAAACACCCGCATACCATATGGTGAGGCGGGCAGTACGGCCCTTTGAAAAGGGTAATCTATATGGCTTTGTTGATTCTTGCCATTCCTCTTCGCCTTGATATTGGGTGGCGCCGGATTGGCCCTTCACGTTCTGTGGTGGATCGCCGTCTCGCCAGCCGTTCCGCGACTCCCGGGATTCGTCTTCCGGAGTGCCGAAACCGGTGGAGCGAAGGGCCGTTGGTACCGCTGGTGGGCTGGCTACGTACCGTCCGTCGCGTTGGCCGTCGTGTCGACGGATGCGTGGACCGAAAAAAAATTGTGTGGGACGAGAAACGCTGGGCACTCGACCCACTGAGGGACGCCCACTGAAATATCGGACGGGCTTCCTCGGTATTCACGTACTGCAAGGGGAGGTTTTTGTATGACGGACAATATGTGGGGCTACCCGGCCGAGTCGGGCCACCGGACGGGGACGGACCTGGTCGGATTCAAGGTCGAGGCGAGCGACGGCTCGATCGGCAAGGTCGACAAGCACTCCGAGGATGTCGGGGCCGCGTACATCGTCGTTGACACCGGAGTGTGGATCTTCGGCAAGCAGGTTCTGCTCCCTGCCGGTGTCATCTCGTCCATCGACGTCGCGGAGCGGACGATCCATGTCGGCCGCACCAAGGACGAGATCAAGAACTCCCCCGAGTTCGACAAGGACAAGCACGTCGGTGACCCCGGCTACCACGAGCAGGTCGGCGGCTACTACGGGGACCACCGAGCCTGACCGTCACTCGGCAGCACACGTGGGCCGGCACCGGCGTTCTGCCGGTGCCGGCCCTTCGCCGTGCCCGGCGGTCCCACCGGTGGCCTGGACGCCCGCACGGTCCGGGACCCTCTCCGTCCGGGGCGTGGAGCAGCTGCCCGGCGATTCCGACGACCGCGATCCCGATGAGGACGAGCAACTCGTCGCGGCTCACCACGCCCTCTACGCCACGTACTTCGAGCGGCTGCCGGCGCTGGACGCGGCGGGCGACCTGCGGCGCACGCCGGCCGGACGGGGCTGGGGAATCGTCCGTGCGACCTCGGCGAGCGGCGCGGAACTCACCGCGCCACGGAGGGCCATCGGCGCGGACGACGTCCTCCTCGGGGCGGCCGGCGCGGACGACGTCGCCGACGGCAAACCCGCCCCCGATCCTGTCCGGCAGGCCAGGGAGTTCGCCGGTGTGCCCAGTGAACGGGCCGTGTTCGTCGGCGACACCGTCTGGGACATGGAGGCGGCCCTACGGGACGGAGTGACGCCCGTCGCGGTGCTGTCCGGCGGAATCCCACCCGCGGACCTGGAGACCGCTGGCGCCCAGGCCGTGTACCGCGACTCTGCAGACCTCCTCGAAAGCCTCGACTCCAGATCCGTGAACGTCTGGGCATACATGGCAAGTTCATGCTTCTGCGTGACGGCGAGGTGGGCCGAGACGAGTTCGACGTGGACCGTGTGGTCGTCGTACAGGAAGAAGTCCTCGACAGGCCAGAGGCCGGAACGGTCGGCGTCTTCAGGAATGATGCCGATGCTCACCGAGGGAAGCGCCATAACGCTGAGCAGGTAACCGAGTCGACCGGCCATCACCTCAGTGCCGCCCATGCGCTTTCGGAGCGCTCCCTCTTCCAGAAGGATCGCGAACGTGTGGTTGCCGTACACGATCTGCTGTTTCTCCACGCGCACCCTGACGGCCGCTGCACGTCGTCGATGAGGCCGCGACGGTCGCGAATAGAGGTGAGCAGTGCGGTTGGTGTACGAGCCCGTCTGCACGGGGCCGGGAATCAGCCACGGCGAGCCAGCGCTCGGCCGGGTCGAGCGTCGCGCCGGCTTTCCAGTCGATGAAGGCCGGGTCCGATTTCGTGTAGGCGTCGCGCGTCTCCAGATGGCATCGTCGCTTGGAGGTCACTGGACGGCAATCGCAGCGGGGATCGGTCAACTCCGGCTACCGTCTGTGGGTTTCATATGGCCTGAACGGTCTGGGACGACATGGTCAGGCGATCCCGGTGCCGCGCAGCAGCAGCAACGTCACGTCCACCACCGCCACGGCGACCGCCGCCGCGAACGCCGCCCGCTCCCAACGGCGTCCCAGCACCGTCCCCGCCACCGCGACCAGGACGGTCACCACGAGCGCCGACACTCCCCACCTGCCGGGTGGTCCGGCGGGCCCCAGCACCAGCACCGCGGACGCGGCCACCAGCGGCACCGGCAGCAGCAGCCGTGCGCGGTGCGGGCCCAGCCGGTGCGGCCAGCCCCGTACGCCTGCCGCCAGATCCACGCGGATGTCCGGCAGCGCATCGCCCAGATGGGCGCCGATTCCCAGGAGCGCCCCGGCGGTGACGACCCACCAGGTCGGCCAGGGCTGCCCCGGCAGCCCCAGCGCCACGAAGGCCGGGAGCGCGGCGAAGCCCACCGCGTACGGCGCCCAGGACCATGCTGTCGCTTTGAGCCGCAGGTCGTACGCCCACGCTGCCGCCACTCCGGTCAGGTGAACGGCGCCTGCCCACAGGCCGCAGGCGAGCGAGAGCGGAACGCACAGCGCCAGCGCCGCATACGCGGCCACCCATACCTGCGTCACGCCGACCGTGCCGTCGACGACGGGTTTGCCCCGGCGGCCGGCGGCGATGTCCCGGCGCGCGTCGAACGCGTCGTTGCACCAGCCGACGGACAGTTGCCCGGTCAGCACGGCGGCGGCGGTCAGGACACAACGCGCGGCGCTCTGACCGGCGGTGACGGCGAGCGCGGCCATCAGGGCGGTGACTGCCACGACCGGTCCGGGGTGGCACGATCCGGCCAGGCCGGCCACCCGGCCGGCCCAACTCGCCTCGGGGCCGCCGGTCGTCGACTGCTCGGGAGTGCCCACACGGCCGATCGTAGGCGCCCGGTCCCCACCCGACCGGCACACGCGTCCGGGGGCGAACGGCCGGACGGGCGATTCATGGTGTCGAAGCCCCGGTCCGGGGAACACGTGGGGAGCAACGCACCCCAGTCGGTAACCGGACGGGAACCCTATGACGCGGATCGCCGCCGTTCACGGTGTCCTGGCACCGCACCGTCGCACCCAGTCCGAGATCACCGACATGGTGGCCCGCACCTGCCTGCCCGAGGGAACCGACCGCCGGGTCCTGGACCGGCTGCACCGCAGCGCGAAGGTCGGCTCGCGCCATATGACGCTGCCGCTCGAACGGTACGGAGAGCTGGACGGATTCGGCGCCTCCAACGACGTCTTCATCGCCGCCGCCACCGACCTGGGTGCCAAAGCGGTCCGGGGCGCGTTGCGCACGGCCGGTCTGACCGCCGCTGACGTGGACCTGCTGATCTTCACCTCCGTCACCGGCATCGCCACCCCCTCGATCGACGCGCGGCTGGTGGGCCGCCTCGGGCTGCGGCCGGACGTCAAACGGCTGCCCCTGTTCGGGCTGGGCTGTGCCGGTGGCGCCGCCGGCCTGGCCCGTATGCACGACTACCTGCTGGGCCGGCCCGACCAGGTGGCGGTGCTGCTGTCGGTCGAACTGTGCTCGCTCACCTTCCAGCGCAACGACGCCTCCATGGCCAACCTGGTCGCCACCGGACTGTTCGGCGACGGCGCCGCCGCGGTCGTCGCCCGCGGTACGAACCGTCCGGGCCGTCCGGACGAGACCGCCGGCCCGACGATCGTGGACACCCGCAGCCACCTTTACCCGGACACCGGGCATGTCATGGGCTGGGACATCAAGGACACCGGCTTCCAGGTCGTCCTCGACCCGCAGGTCCCCGATGTGGTGCGCCGTTACCTCGCCGATGACGTCGAGGGGTTCCTCGGTGACCACGGGATCAAGCCGAAGGACGTGACCGCCTGGGTGTGCCACCCCGGCGGCCCCAAGGTCCTGGAAGCCGTCACCGAGGCCCTCGACCTCCCCGCCGACGCACTCGATGTGACCTGGCGTCACCTGGCCGAAGTCGGCAACCTGTCCTCGTCATCGGTGCTCCACGTACTGCGCGACACTCTTGCCCAACGTCGCCCGCCGCCGGGCACACCGGGTGTACTGCTGGCCATGGGACCCGGCTTCGCCAGTGAACTCGTCCTGCTGCGCTGGTAGTTCGGACCGCAAAAAGACACGAGGGACACGAAGGACGCGAAGGGCATAGGGACACATGATCTGGTACGGACTGCTGGTGGCCGCCGTCGTCGGCGAGCGCGTCGCCGAACTCGTCGTCGCCCGCCGCAACGAACGGTGGAGCACCGCCCGCGGCGCGACCGAGACCGGGCAGGGCCACTACCCGGCGATGGTCGCCCTCCACACCGGCCTGCTGATCGCCTGCCCGGTCGAGGTGTGGCTGGCCGACCGGCCCTTCGTACCCGCCCTGGCCTGGCCGATGCTGGCTGTGCTCGCGGGCGCCCACGCACTGCGGTGGTGGTGCATCCACACCCTGGGACCCCGTTGGAACACCCGGGTGATCGTCGTACCCGGCCTGCCGCTGGTGACCGGCGGCCCCTACCGGTGGCGGTGGCTGCGGCACCCGAACTACGTGGCCGTCGTCGCCGAGGGCGTGGCCCTGCCCCTCGTCCACACCGCCTGGGTCACCGCGGCCGTGTTCACGGTGCTCAACGCCGCCCTGCTCACCGTGCGCATCCGCTGCGAGAACCGGGCACTGGCCGTCGCGATCACGCCGACCGCACCCGCGCCGGCGTGATCGACGTACTGGTGGCCGGTGGTGGCCCGGCTGGTCTGGCCGCCGCGATCCACGCGGCGCTCGCCGGCCTGGAGGCCGTCGTCGTCGAACCCCGGACCACGCCCCTGGACAAAGCCTGCGGTGAAGGCGTCATGCCCGGCGGCGTCGCCGCGCTGCGAGCACTGGGCGTCGAGGCCACAGGACGCGAACTGCGCGGCATCCGCTACGTGGACGGTGCCGTCCGCGCCGAAGCGTCCTTCCGCGACCACACCGGGCTGGGGATCCGCCGTACGACGCTGCACTCCGCACTGCACCGGCGCGCTCTCGACCTCGGCGTGCGCATGCTGCCGGGCAAGGTCGGCGAGGTGCGCCAGAACGCGGACACGGTCACCGCCGCCGGAATCACGGCCCGCTGGCTGATCGCCGCCGACGGCCTGCACTCCCCGGTGCGCCGGGGCCTGGGGCTGGATCTGCCGAACCGCCCTCACGGCCGCTACGGACTACGTCGGCACTACCGCGTCGAACCGTGGACGGACTTCGTGGAGGTCCACTGGTCCGGGCACGGCGAAGCCTATGTGACACCGGTCGGCGACGACCTGGTGGGCGTCGCGGTCCTCAGCCGCAGCCGTCGCGGGTACGACGAGCACCTGACCGCCTTCCCGGCCCTCACCGCGTCGCTGCGAGGCCTGGCAGTGACGGAGGTACGCGGCGCCGGACCGCTGCGACAGCGGGTGCGGCGCAGAGTCGCCGGCCGTGTCCTGCTCGTCGGCGACGCCGCGGGCTACCTGGACGCACTCACCGGCGAGGGCATCGCCCTCGCGCTGGCGACGGCCGGGGCCGCCGTCCGCTGCCTGGTCACCGGGCGACCGGACGAGTACGAGCACACCTGGGCCCGGCTGACCCGGCGTCACCGACTGCTGACCGGGGCCCTGCTGGCGGCGAGCCGCCGTCCCGGCACCGCCCGCCTCATCGTCCCCGCAGCATCCCGGATGCCCCCGGTGTTCTCAGCCGCCGTCCACGCGCTGCAGTAGCGGACCGGCCCTTTCCCATGCCGAAAGCCGTGGGTGCCGTGTCTATGCCGAGCGGGTCAGGGCGGCTCGAACCCTTCGGCATGCCCGCGTCATCGAGTGGCCTCGTGTCCCGTCGGAGCGCTCGCGAAGGAGAATCGGGGGATCGGAGCGCCGGGTGAGTTGTCGTAGCTTGGTGCGGCTGCTGTGCTCGACGAGGATCGGCACGTAGTTGGGGATACGGGCGTTGCTGAGTGGCCGGTAGCAGTCCTGCACCACATCCCGCACGATCGCGGCCGTCAGCAGGTTGGCGTAGGAGGCCGTCAGTCGGTCCGTCAGCTCCTGAATGGTGTCAGGTACCGCAGCTTCGGCCGTGTTCGCGCCCATGGGGCGCTCCTCACTGTCGCAGATGGCCGGCCGCGGCATCCGATCAGGATCCGGGTGCTCGGTGGCGGCCTGTCTACTTCCCATATTCGCACGGACCGGGTCCGTGAAACGGCCCACCAGATCTGTTCATGAGCTCGACGGGTCGACCTGCGGTCTGGGCGGCTGAGGGGTTCGCCACCGACCCCGGCACAGGATTTGCGCGACTGATCGACGCCGTCCGGGGAACTCGGCAGGCAGCGGCGCAGCCACCGGGATCACGTGTGGCTCGTCGTCCATCAACAGGGGTAGACAGATGCTTGCATTCGTGGCCGCCGCGCTCTTCGTCATCGCCTTCGTCATCCGTGTCACCGAGACGTCGACCCAGGTGGTCTTCAGCCCGACGAGTCTCATGCTCGCCGGGCTTGTTTTCCTCGCCCTGCACTTGGCCGGCGTGGGGTCCGGCCGGTCCGCCCGACGGAGCTCCACCGGGCGAAGCTCCGCCCGGCGAAGCTCCCCCCGGCGAAGCGGAAGCCGACGCTGAGCAAAGCGACGCGTTCCATCCTCGCGCCGACGGATCGGAACGCGGAGCCGCTGTGGATTACCCACCAGCCGGGCCGAGTTGCGCCCGTGTCAGGCGATCACCGCCTGCAGCTGGTGGCTCTCCCTGTGCCGCGCAGGAGCGATGGGGCGGGGGCCTTGCCCCTGCTCGCCTCGCGACTGGAGCACGCGGTCCTCGCTGGTCTGCGGTGGGGCCTCGGCCGGCAGGTGTTACGTCGTTGACCGCGATGTTCACCTCGACGACCTCCAGGCCCGTCATCCCTTCCACCGCCCCGTCCGCGACGGTCGTCCGACCACCGGTCTCCGGCGGTTGCTGAGGCCCGGGCCGCGGGGTCTGACACCTCCTCGGGCAGTCGACGGACTGCCATACCTGAGCGGCCGCTCGCCGCAGGTTTCGCGTTGAGGGCCCAAGTACCGTGCAGGCCACCGGATATGGGCGCGGCGCTACGCTGTGACACCGTCCACATCCTGAGATGGGGCAGCTTCGGACCGTCTGTCGCACCGCGCGAGGACTACGGTGGTGTACAAGCGTCCCAGACCCCGGCGGCTTGTCGTTTCGCGACACAGATGGTTGCGGGGAGCGGACCTCTCGTCCGTCACCCGGCACATCTCTGGAGTGAACCGGACAGGTCCTCTGTCCTGTCGCACAGGCCCTGGGACCGGCCCTCGCTCCGCCTCCGCCGAACGTACGCCCCTGTCGGCCGCGCGCCAAGATCAGCCGGGACTCCCGGCGCTCCCGTCTCGCTGCCGGACGGTCTTTGGAACCGAGGCGTCATGTCCGTCCCACAGCTCACCGCCTACCGTCATGACCGACACAACCGGGCACTGATCACCCTGGTCGGCGAGATCGACCTGCGGTCGGCACCGCTGGTGCGCACAGCACTGGCGCGATGCCTGAGTGACGGCATCCGCATCGTCGATGTCGACCTCACCTCCGTGACCTTCTGCGACTGCAGCGGCCTCAACGCCTTCCTCTACGCCGCCCAGCGCACCACTGACGCCGGCGGAGTCCTCCGGCTGTACAACCCGCCACCGTCACTGGGCCGAATCCTCGACCTCACCGGCTGCGGGTTCCTGCTCCTGGGCCTGCCGCTCGGGCATCTGCCACCGCCGCCCGGGGACCACCCCGCTCCGGCTGTTCCAGCCCAGCCGCACGGGACTGTTCCGCCGGTGGCTGTTCTCTCGGGCGATGTGCGATGACGGCCCAGCCGGAGCAGAGGCAGCCGCACAAGCCCCATGCAGGCGAGTCGTCGACCATGGACGCCGTCCGGTTGCGCCGTGTGAACCGCCGGCCGGCGCAGGGCCTGGGCGGCGAGCCGGCGGATCTGGACGTCGACTCCCGCGAGGGGTCCGCCGCTGAGGCGTACCGCAGCCGTAGCCGCCTGGACATCCTGAACCGTCTTGCCGGTGACATCCGGCGGCCGGGGTTCGCCATGGTGATCGCGGAGACGGACCACCTGGTGGGGTACGCCTTCGGATTCCCGGTGGCCAGTGACGGTTTCTGGTGGCGGGGATTCGACGGCGCACTGCCGCAGGGCATCGAGCAGCTCACCGCGTCCGGTGGCGTCTTCGCGATCACCGGCATCCTGGTTCAGCCGCACCCGCAGGACCAGGACGTGGCCCGCCGTCTGCAGGAGCGGCTGCTGAGCGACCACCAGGCATCACTCGGCGCCACCCTGGTGGACCCGGACGATCACCCGGCTCTCGTGTCGCTCCGCTCCTCGGGATGGCTGGACGTCGGAGAGGTGCGGCGGCCGGCGGGCCCGACCATGTTCCGTGCGCTGGTGTTTCCCCTGCTCTCCACCGGCGTGCTGGTCGTCATCGCCAGTGTGCTGTACCTGGCCGTGCGCTCGGTATCGCGCTCGCGCCGTCGCCCGGCCCACTGACGCGTGGTGGGGCGAGCCTGCGGGAGGAGGAGTCGGCAGATCCGGCTTGGGGCACCGTTTCTACAGTCGGCGCCAGCGGGCCGAGGCGAAGGAGAAGACGCCGAAGAGGATCAGCCCGATCGCGACGGCGACCAGGAGCCATGGTCCCACCGGTGTCTGCGTGAAGCTCCGGAGCGTCGCGTCCACGCCCTTGGCCTCGTCCGGGTCGAAGCGGACGGCGGCCACCACGATGAAAACCCCGGCCGCGGCGAACACCACGCCACGCGCCACGCCTCCGCCCACACCGAGAGCGGTGACGATCTGCTTCGTACGGTGGCTCATGGCGGCGGTGTCCAGCTGTTTCAGGAAGCTCCGCATGGCCGCCCGGACGGCGAGTACCGCGCCGATGCCTATCAGGAGGCAGCCCGCAGCCCCCACCAGTACCTGGCCGTACGACAGTTTGAGCGCGGATGCCGTCCCGTCCTGTGACTGTTCGTTGCCGCTGGAGCCCTGGCCGCCGCCGGCGGCATACACCGCCGTGGTCCAGCAGACGAAGGCGTAGAAGACCGCCCGTCCGCCGTCGAGGACTCGTGAACCCGCCTTGCGCCGGGGTCCATGGTTGAGTACGGCGCGGGCCCCTCGCCACAGCGCCATGGAGGCGAAGCCGACCACCATCGCCCACAGCATCACCTTCCCGAACGGCTGCTCCGCGACCTGGGACAGCGCGCCCTGTCGGTCGGCCGACTCGCCGCCGCCGCTGAGGGCGATCTGCATGGCAAGGACGCCGATCAGGACGTACACCACGCCCCGTGCGACAAAGCCTGCCCGCCCCGCGGCGGTCAGCGTCTCGTTCTGGGTGGCACGGGCCGCGGACTTCACGGTCCGGCCTCGCCCTTGCGTGTTGGACGACGTCACGATGTCCTCCTCATGGAGCGGGCGCGCGATACGCGTCCACCGCCCCCGAGTGCCCCGGACCGGGAGCTTGATGCGCGCACTCGGCGAGCGACGGCCGAGCGGTACCGGCCGGGTCACCGGTCGTCGTCCGGGGCGTCACCGGCGCGGTTGTCCCGGCCCCGGGGCCGACGCCGGGCCCGCTGTTTCAGGGCCTGTGCCACGCGGGGGAGTTCCTCGTGCAGCAGGCGGCCGGTGAGCGCGCCGCCGAAGACGACGACGCCCACACCGACCAGCCAGGACTGGACGACCAGGACGGTTCCGAAGGGACCGTAGGTGACGGCACTGGAGGCGATCAGCGGTGAGAAGACGAGGCGGGAGAAGACCCGAAGACCGAGCAGCCCGAGCGCCGTCACCAACGCGCCCGGCAGCAGGGCGCTCCAGGCGATCCGCCCGCCGAGCAGCATCCGCTGTGACCACCAGAAGAACAGGACGGCGCTCAGCGTCGCTGCCAGTGTGCCGGCCGGCGAATGACGCCACAGCGTGGTGGTGGCAGTCAGGTGGAGGGACCCGACGAGCACGGCGAGCCACAGCACGTGCCGCCATCTGGCATACCAGCGGGCCGGGGGCAGCTCCCAGACCTTCTCGAAGCCGGTCTGCACCGCCGCCCCGAACGTCAGCCCGAAGACGGCGAGGGCGGCCAGGCCGAAGGCGGTCGTGGTCCGCAGTACCTGGCCGGGCCTCGCGAACAGCTGCCCGATCTCGTCCCTGGCCGACCTCGACACACCGAGCCCGTCCCCCAGCCACTGCGCGAACCCCCGCCCGTGCTCCGGATCGGCCGCGGAGACAACGACCAACAGGGGCACCAGCGTGAGGAATCCGAGCGCTGCGAAGCCCAGCGACCTCGGCCCCAGTTCGATCTCCTTGCTGCGCCGCCATCCCCGCCCGGCCGCCGAATCACGGAACACACCGCACAGCCGTGAACGCGTGAACCGTCACCGCCGCTCCAGCGCGTGAAGACGCCGCAGTGCGCGACGCCACTCGTGCTGTATCGCCTCGGGAAGTTCCTGATCCCCCGTCGTGGCGACCAGGGCCGCGGCCACGTCCCGGAGCTTGACGTTGCAGTGCTGCGACACGTCCACCAGCACATCCCAGGCTCGCTCACTGGAACACGGTGCCAGGACCATCACCATGCCGCGTGCCTGGTCGATCACCGCACGGCTCGCCAGCGCCTGCTCCAACTGCTCGTTCCTGGAACGCAGTTCGAGGACCTCGACAGCCAGGGCCGCGTCCCCCGCCGCAGTCACAGCCCTCAACAGCGGCTGTTCTTCAAGGACTGTGGTCACGTGGTCCATGCCGCATACCTCACAACGCATACGTCACATCGCAGCCATCCTTGTGGGCGGTCCGGTCCGCACGGTGGCCACCGCAGGCTCGTCGATGGTGGTGTCCACACGGACCGCTTCGAGCACACCGGACTTGTACGACTCGGTATCGACGACGTCGCGGTCGTGCCACTCCCGGACATCGACAGCGTGAATCATGGCCTTCCCTTTCCGGACGGCTCGCCCGCAGACGCTGAGTCGCACCCCCGGTCCTCCGCGTAGAGCCGCCGCAGTGCACGTCGCAGCGCCCGCCGCATCCGCAACGGGAGCGGCTCGCCCTCCCACGCGGCGACCAGGGCCGCTGCCACCTCCGGCAGTCCGGTGTCGCACTGCCGCGAGATGTCCACCAGCAGGCCCCCGGCCGGCCCACGACGGCAGGGAGCCAGAACCATCACCATGCCGCACGCCTGATCGACGACCGCGCGGCCGACGAGCGCCCGCCGCAGCCGGTCGACCCGGGCGCGCAGCGCCACGACGTCCTGACTCGCCAAGTCCTCTGTCAGGGCCTCGGCCGTCAGATCCCACCAGTCCTCCGGAAGCATGGCTGTGCGATGCATGGCATCTGCCTCTCCACGATCTCGGCGCGTCCGGCGTGGCCGAAGCCGTCCCGGAACCTCTGGATGTCAGGCAACTTCATCGGTCACCCATGGTGTTCGCGGTCCCGCCGGTCCTCGCGCCTCCAGCGCCCGCGGTACTGACGGCTGTAGCGACGGTCCCAGCGGTCCTGCCGACCCCTTCCCGGCGATCCTCCGAAATCGGACCCGTCCACCACGGCTACGGCCACGATCGCGGCCGTAGGGCGTGGAGTCGACGAGCAACATGGCCGCGGCCATCCACCAGATGGGGTTGAGGAAGCCGAAACCGAACAGGATCACGGCGACGATGAGAAGCAGGGCGAACACGGCGGGCCTCCCCAGAGCTGAGCAGGGCAGGGCATCACGCCGGGGGCCGGGGCCTGTTCGAACAGCGTAGTCCTGCCCAGAGGTTGCGGAAAGCTGCTCACGTCAGTAGCCCCGGCGTCCTCCGCCAGGACCGGATGGCCACTTGCCGTCTGTTCAGGGCGTGCGGCGAGGGCTAGCGTGCACGGTACGGCCCGAGCCCCCGGCAGCGTCGCTCACCTCTCGCGCTCCCTTGAGGGCGCACCTCGCGCATCAGTGCCGGAACCCACCCCGCCCCCAACGGGCAGCTCCCCGCACCCGCCGTCGCCATGCTGTCCCGGCGCGGCCTCGATGCGCCCCAGACGGGCACGATCCGCCGCCCGCCGCGTCACACGGCATCCACCGCAGGTGGCACACATGTACGTACTCATCGTCCCGGTAGCACTTCCCTTCGTCCTCCTCGCCACGGTCATGGGCCTGTCCTGGTGGGAGGACCGCATCCTTCCGGTTCCGCCGGCCGAGCCGGCCGAAGCTCCCGCCGAGGCTCCGTTCGCCCCAGTGGCCCCTGTCCAGCCCGCCGAGCTCGCCCGTGTCGGCACGCGTTGACAAGGGAAGTCGCCGGGCGTTGACTGGAAGCACGGCGTAGGGCTGTGCCACCCCGGATCACTCCGTCGGTGCATTCCACCTTCCCGCTTCGCCCGGACCCCGCGGACTCAGGAACTTCTCCGCGATCCGGAGGCCCGGCAATGATCCTGTGGATTCTTCTCCTTCTGCTGATCCTGATGGTGTTCGGGTTCGGCTTCACCATGCAGGCACTCTGGTGGGTCGCCGCCGTACTGCTGGTCGTCTGGATCGTCGGCTTCGCCAAGCGCGGGCGCGGCGGTGGCAGGCGTAGCGGTGGCAGCCGCCGATACGGCAGCAATCGCGCGGGAGCCCATCGAGCGAACGAGCAGAGGACAACCTCATGAGCGTCGGACAGACGATCAAGCACAAGACCCAGGCGTTCAAGGGCCGGGTCACCGAACGCGTCGGCCGGGCCACCCGCAACAGGCGACTGCAGCGCGAAGGCAGGATCGACCGGGTCTCCGGAAACCTGAAGCAGTCGGGCGACAAGGCCAAGGACGCCTTCAAGACCTGACCACCAACGCCCCGGATGGTGCCCACGCCGCGTGGACGCCATCCGGCAGGCCAACCCGGAATCAGCCCACAGGAATTGACCGGAACGGCAACGAAGTCGAACAGCCTTCGAGCCGAGAGCCGGAGAAGGCCGCCATGATCATCGTCGGGGCCGTCAAAGCGGAACAATGGCGCTGCGCGTCCAAGACCTTGGACTTCATGACGAGGGCAGGAGTGGTCTGCTGATCCACCTTCAGGGCCAAACGGGCCAGGCCGAGGAAACCGACGGTCCCGGTGTTGTTCGGCGTGTTCCGGCAAGCCCTGAGTTGGTGACGATCTTGAAGGCGGAGATTGTCCGCACTATGGCGTCGGTCCCGACCACGCCGTTTTTTACCTGTGCCGATGGGCGGCCGTTCCCCGATGTGGGCTGTCGCAGGGTTTGGAGGCACGCGCGAGCTGCGGTCCTGGATTCCCACCAGGTCGACTGGCGCCTCGGCAGGCACGTATCCCGGCGGCTGAAGCCGAGTGAGATTCCCTGGCACCGTTTCGAGGCCGTCATGCCCCTGCCGGAGCCTCAGACCGAGCCGACGAGCGCTGCCGGCCGGTAGGCCGACGCAAGTTACGGCTCGTCCGCGCCGTTCCAGTTCACCGGATCCCGAGCGAGAGGCGCACCCAGCCCTCTCCTCCCGCTCGTGTTTCTGGCTCACATCTCGCAGAAAGTTCTCATGCCCATGCACTCTCAGCTGCGCTCTGCCGCGGCCTTCCTGACCGTCAAGGACGCCGCCGAATACCTCGGCCTCTCACCTCACGCGCCCTACGTCTGGCGGCACCGGCGGCAGGGCCCGCCGAGCTTCCGGATGGGTCCTCGCGGCCGTGTCATGTACCGATGCGAAGCCCTCGACAGCTGGATCCGAGAACAGGAGCAGGTCGACTCCCGCTCCAACACGGCGCTGAGCCCACTGAGTACCGCACCCCAGCAGCAGGGCGACTACATCCCAGGCGCCTGACCCTCGCCTCCTGGAGCGCCGCATCTGCCCCCTTCTTCAAGGAGTTCCACCTGGCCGGCTACATAGAAGACCGATGGCTCAAGAAGCGGCCCAACCCCAAGACCGGTAAACGCGAGCGCACGGCCATGTACGGCAAGTGCACCCGCTACCGCGTCAAGGGCATCCCCGCCGTCAAGGACCGATCCTTCGACGCACTCCAGGATGCCAAGACCTGGCTCGCCCAGGCCCGGACCGACGCCCGCCGGGGCGAGTTCGTTGATCCGCGCGACGGAGCCATCTCCCTCAAGGACTACATCGCGACCCACTGGTGGCCCACCCAGAGCGGCGACCCGTCCACTCTCGAACGCATCGAGCAGCGGGTCCGTCGGCACATCGTCCCGCACCTCGGTGCGCTGCCGCTGTACAGCGTCGGGACTGGTGCGGACAAAGCTGTGCTTCGGGCTCCCCAAGGGCCGCAAGGTCCGCGACGTGCCCCTGCCCTCAAGCGTCGCCAAGGCCATACGACAGCACATGGAGGTCTTCGAACCCGTGCCGGTCACCATGGCGTGGGACGATCCGCGCCCGGCCGAGGACGTACGACCTCCTGGTGACGGGGCGCGAGCGCAAGGCGGTCAACCGGAACTTCTTCAACTCCTACGTCTGGAAGCCGGCCCTGGCCGGGGCCGGCGTGATCGCCACGCTGGGGGAGAGCGCCCTGGACGGGGCCCGAGTCTGGGAGCCGTCCCGAGAACACGGCTACCACGCCCTGCGCCACTTCTACGCCCCCGAGCAACTGGAGGCCGGCGAGTCGGTCGTGTCCCCGGCCCGGAGGCTCGGCCACTCGGACCCCGGGTACGCGCACTTCCTGCCCCGCGCCGGTGCGCGCGGCAGCGCCGCCATCGACGCGGTCTTCGCGTAGCCCGGTCGACCGGCAGAAGCCCGGTCCCGGCCCAAAGTCCCAGAGAAGTCCCACAGGTGCCGCCGCACCCCTTCCTGGCCCGCATTCGTGCAGGTCAGACAGGGTGCGGCGGCATCGTCCGCTCAGATGTCCCGGAAGATCTCGATCTGCGCCCCCACCGAGTTGAGCCGCTCCGCCAGATCCTCGTACCCCCGGTTGATGACGTACACGTTCCGCAGTACGGACGTGCCCTCCGCCGCCATCATCGCCAGCAGGACCACCACCGCCGGTCGCAGCGCGGGCGGGCACATCATCTCGGCCGCTCGCCAGCGGGTCGGGCCCTCGACCAGGACGCGGTGCGGGTCGAGGAGTTGGAGGCGGCCGCCGAGGCGGTTCAGGTCGGTCAGGTAGATCGCGCGGTTGTCGTAGACCCAGTCGTGGATGAGGGTCTGGCCCTGGGCGGAGGCCGCGATGGCCGCGAAGAAGGGCACGTTGTCGATGTTCAGGCCCGGGAACGGCATCGGGTGGATCTTGTCGATCGGCGCCTCCAGCTTGGAGGGGCGGACCGTCAGGTCGACCAGCCGGGTACGGCCGTTGTCCGCGAAGTACTCCGGCGTACGGTCGTGGTCGAGCCCCATCTCCTCCAGGACCGCCAGTTCGATCTCCAGGAACTCGATCGGCACCCGGCGCACGGTCAGTTCGGACTCGGTGACGACGGCCGCCGTCAGGAGGCTCATCGCCTCGACCGGGTCCTCGGAGGGGAAGTAGTCCACGTCGACGTCGATGGTCGGTACGCCGTGCACGGTGAGCGTCGTCGTGCCGATGCCCTCGACCCGTACGCCCAGCGCCTCCAGGAAGAAGCACAGGTCCTGGACCATGTAGTTGGAGGACGCGTTGCGGATGACGGTCACTCCCGCGTGCCGGGCGGCGGCGAGCAGCGCGTTCTCGGTGACGGTGTCCCCGCGCTCGGTCAGCACGATCGGGCGGTTCGGGGAGACGGAGCGGTCGACGCGGGCGTGGTAGAGCCCCTCCGTCGCCGCGATGTCCAGCCCGAACCGGCGCAGCGCGATCATGTGCGGCTCGATGGTCCGGGTACCGAGGTCGCAGCCGCCCGCGTACGGCAGCCGGAAGCTGTCCAGGCGGTGCAGCAGCGGGCCGAGGAACATGATGATCGAGCGGGTCCGGCGGGCGGCCTCGGCGTCGATGGCCGCCATGTCCAGCACGGCCGGCGGCACGATCTCCAGGTCCACGCCGTCGTTGATCCACCGCGTCCGTACGCCGATCGAGCCCAGCACCTCCAACAGGCGGTACACCTCTTCGATGCGGGCGACGCGGCGCAGCACTGTGCGCCCCTTGTTGAGGAGCGAGGCGCACAGCAGCGCGACACAGGCGTTCTTGCTGGTCTTGACGTCGATGGAGCCGGACAGCCGACGACCGCCGACCACGCGCAGGTGCATCGGACCCGCGTATCCCAGAGAGACGATCTCACTGTCGAGGGCTTCACCGATTCGAGCGATCATCTCAAGGCTGATGTTTTGATTGCCGCGCTCGATGCGGTTGACCGCGCTCTGGCTGGTGCCGAGTGCCTCGGCAAGCTGCGTCTGTGTCCAGCCACGGTGCTGCCTGGCGTCACGGATGAGCTTGCCGATACGTACGAGGTAGTCGTCTGCCATGGGATCGAGGTTATCTCAGATATGAGATGGCGCCTCCTGGGGAGTCCGTGCGGGTGACGAACCGTCAGCGGCGCTTGGCGGAACGGGTGCGGCGCCAGCCGAACGGGCCGGGCAGATCCTCCCCCACTCTCGACTCCGCTCGAGCGGGGGGACCCCCACCGTCGTACGGCGTCCCGTGCTGCTGTGGGTGTGCCGGGGGCCGTGGCTGCCGCCGCCGGTCGTGATCGACCAGGAGCCCTTGTTGATGTTCAGGCGTACGCCGGGAAGTATCCGGAAGCTCTTGCGGAAGGTGAGAGGCATGGAGGTCGGGTACCCCGGATCGGCGCGGTGATGGCCACATCACACCGCGGCCGGGCATGACCATTCGCCACCGATGCACTAGAGTTATCTCGACATCGAGATATCTGTGCCACTAAGGCTTACCTAACTTAGCCTGACCTCAGCGGATCGGCCAAGTGGTCGTGGCGGCAGGATGCGGTGGAACGCGCACATCAATGAAGGAGACTGTCGTGTCGGCGAACAGCTTCGACGCCCGTAGCACGCTCAGCGTGGGCGACGAGTCGTACGAGATCTTCCGGCTGGACAAGGTGGAAGGCTCGGCTCGCCTTCCGTACAGCCTGAAGGTGCTGCTGGAGAACCTGCTCCGTACCGAGGACGGCGCGAACATCACCGCCGACCACATCCGGGCCATCGGTGGCTGGGACTCGCAGGCGCAGCCCAGCCAGGAGATCCAGTTCACGCCGGCCCGCGTGATCATGCAGGACTTCACCGGCGTGCCCTGCGTCGTGGACCTCGCCACCATGCGTGAGGCCGTGAAGGCGCTCGGCGGTGACCCGGCGAAGGTCAACCCGCTCTCCCCGGCCGAGATGGTCATCGATCACTCCGTCATCGCCGACAAGTTCGGCACACGCGACGCCTTCGCGCAGAACGTCGAGCTGGAGTACGGCCGCAACAAGGAGCGCTACCAGTTCCTGCGCTGGGGCCAGACCGCGTTCGACGACTTCAAGGTCGTCCCGCCGGGCACCGGCATCGTCCACCAGGTCAACATCGAGCACCTCGCCCGTACGATCATGGTCCGTAACGGTCAGGCGTACCCGGACACCCTGGTCGGCACCGACTCCCACACCACCATGGTCAACGGCCTCGGTGTGCTCGGCTGGGGCGTCGGCGGTATCGAGGCCGAGGCCGCGATGCTGGGCCAGCCCGTCTCGATGCTCATCCCGCGCGTCGTCGGCTTCAAGCTCACCGGCGAGCTCACCCCCGGCACCACCGCCACCGACCTCGTGCTGACCATCACGGAGATGCTCCGCAAGCACGGCGTCGTCGGCAAGTTCGTCGAGTTCTACGGCGAGGGCGTGGCCGCCACCTCCCTCGCGAACCGCGCGACCATCGGCAACATGTCGCCGGAGTTCGGTTCCACCGCCGCGGTCTTCCCGATCGACGGCGAGACCATCAAGTACCTCAAGCTCACCGGCCGTTCCCCGCAGCAGCTCGCGCTCGTCGAGGCGTACGCCAAGGAGCAGGGCCTCTGGCTGGACCCGGCCGCCGAGCCCGACTTCTCCGAGAAGCTGGAGCTCGACCTCTCGACGGTCGTCCCCTCCATCGCCGGCCCGAAGCGCCCGCAGGACCGTATCGTCCTCGCGAACGCCGCCGAGCAGTTCAAGATCGACGTCCGCAACTACGTCGACTCCGTGGACGAGGCCGGTCAGGAGTCCTTCCCGGCCTCCGACTCCCCGGCCGTCGCCCCGAACGGCGCCCCGTCCAACCCGGTCACCGTGACCGCCCCCGACGGCTCGACGTACGAGATCGACCACGGCGCGGTGACGGTCGCGGCCATCACCTCCTGCACCAACACCTCGAACCCGTACGTCATGGTCGCCGCCGCGCTGGTCGCGAAGAAGGCCGTGGAGAAGGGCCTGACCCGCAAGCCGTGGGTCAAGACCACCCTCGCCCCGGGCTCCAAGGTCGTCACCGACTACTTCGACAAGGCGGGGCTCACCCCCTACCTCGACAAGGTCGGCTTCAACCTCGTCGGCTACGGCTGCACCACCTGCATCGGCAACTCCGGCCCGCTGCCGGACGAGGTCTCCAAGGCCGTCAACGACCATGACCTGGCCGTGACCTCGGTGCTCTCCGGCAACCGCAACTTCGAGGGCCGGATCAACCCCGACGTCAAGATGAACTACCTGGCGTCCCCGCCGCTCGTCGTCGCCTACGCCCTCGCGGGGTCCATGAAGGTGGACATCACGCGTGACGCGCTCGGTGTGGACCAGGAGGGCAAGCCGGTCTTCCTGGCCGACATCTGGCCCTCCGAGGCCGAGGTCAACGACGTCGTCGCGAACGCCATCGGCGAGGACATGTTCGCCAAGTCCTACTCCGACGTCTTCGCGGGCGACGCCCAGTGGCAGGCCCTGTCGATCCCCGAGGGCGACACCTTCGAGTGGGACCCGCAGTCCACCTACGTGCGGAAGCCCCCGTACTTCGAGGGCATGACGATGGAGACCACCCCGGTCTCGGACATCGCCGGCGCCCGCGTCCTCGCCAAGCTCGGCGACTCGGTCACCACCGACCACATCTCCCCGGCCGGCGCGATCAAGGCCGACACCCCCGGTGGCAAGTACCTCACGGAGCACGGCGTCGAGCGCCGTGACTTCAACTCGTACGGTTCCCGCCGCGGCAACCACGAGGTGATGATCCGCGGTACGTTCGCCAACATCCGCCTGCGCAACCAGATCGCGCCGGGCACCGAGGGCGGCTACACCCGCGACTTCACCCAGCCCGACGCGCCGGTGGCGTTCATCTACGACGCCTCGCGCAACTACATCGAGCAGGGCATCCCGCTGGTCATCCTGTCCGGCAAGGAGTACGGCTCCGGCTCGTCCCGCGACTGGGCCGCCAAGGGCACCGCGCTCCTCGGCGTCAAGGCCGTCATCGCCGAGTCGTACGAGCGCATCCACCGCTCGAACCTCATCGGCATGGGCGTCCTCCCGCTCCAGTACCCGGAGGGCGCCACCGCGGAGTCCCTCGGCCTCACCGGCGAGGAGACCTTCTCCTTCACCGGCGTCGAGGAGCTGAACAACGGCACCACCCCGCGCACGGTCAAGGTCACCACGGACACCGGCGTCGAGTTCGACGCCGTCGTCCGCATCGACACCCCGGGCGAGGCGGACTACTACCGCAACGGCGGCATCATGCACTACGTGCTGCGCCAACTCGCCGGTTCTTGACCTGACGTGAACGAGCGCCCTGCCCCCGCGTCTCGCGGGGAGCGGGGCGCTCGCATCGCAGGCGGCCCGCACGATCGCACAGCCGTCCTGCGCGAACACCTGCGCCAGCCGGTCCTTCTTGGTCTTGGACGACGGCATGGTCCAGCCGTTGACCCTCGGTCCGTGGCGGTGAGCGCACTCGGCGACATCGATCCGGTCGGCCGGCCAGGCGGGGGCGGCCACCGCGAGGGCCTCCAGCGCCGCCCGCACGCTCTCTCCAGCCGGCTCCAGACGGTTCAGGTCCCGTACCGCGGAGATGACGTGGGTGGTCTCGGTGCGCTGTCTGCCGCCGGCGCCCGACCAGCCCGGCGTCGCGGCAGTGGTCGACCAGCCGGTCGAAGACCAGCCGCTCCAGGCCATGCCCGGCCGACCGGGCCCGAAAACGGGCCGGCACGCTGGGACCGAAGGCGGTATCGGTCAGCTCCGCCCCGATCGCGTACTTCCCATCGATCGCCCTGACGGCCGTCGCGGCAGTCTGCCGGTCGGTCAGGTTCTCGGCGAACTGGAGCACCGTGACCAGGGACAGCGCCGCCGGTGCCATCCCCGAGGCGCCACGGACCCCGAAGGCGCCGGTGAACGGCTCGTCCGCGAAGACCCCCGCCAGACGGTCCCGCACCCGAATCGGCAGGCTCCCCTTGGGGAAAGACGCCGGGCCACCGCAGCGGTCCGCTCCGGGATCCCCGGCAGTCCCTTCGGCTGGGACGACATCCGCATCATCCGCCGGCAGCCGCGCGGCAGGAGAGCGACCGCGGAAGCGATCATCGCTCGAACACCCCACCCCCCGCAGCCAATCGCGCAGCAGAGTCACTGCACGTGGCCGAAGCGGAGCGCGGTCGCGGGTTCACGCGGGCGTAGGTCCCGTGAGGCCCGGCGGCGGGCGGAATCCCGTGGGGAATCCCGCCGCGGCCGCCGCGACGGCGGTGTTCCTCGGGGCTGTCCGCGCGTCCGGGGGCGCGTGGAAGGAACCGAACGTCCCCGCGTGGTGCAGCAGCGGGGAGCGGGCGGCGCCGCCGCCGGCGGCGGTCACCTGCCCGACCACCAGCAGGTGGTCGCCGATCTCCTGGCGCAGCACCGGCCGGGCCGTCAGCCATGCCGGGACGCCCTCCAGCAGCGGCACCCCCTCGGGACCCGGCGACCAGGAGACTCCGGCGAAACGGTCGACGCCGCTGCGGGCGAAGCGCTCCGCCAGCTCCTGCTGGTCCACACCCAGGACATGCGCGGCGAACACGGGGGCGGCGCGCACCGCCGGCGCCGAGGAGGCCGTGGTCGACAGGTAGAAGGACACCAACGCGGGCTCCAGGGAGGCCGAGGTGAACGACGTCGCGGTGAAACCCGCGGGCCCCGGCACGGTCAGCACGGTCACACCCGCGGCATGACGCCGCAGCGTCCGTCGGAGCAGCTCGGCGGCGGGAGTGGTGACCGTCATCGGCGTCGTCCTTCTCACCTCGCGACCTGTGGCCCTCGGCCGGCTACGTCCGCACACGAAACACGTGTCCGCGCGCCGCGCTTTCCGGCCGTGTGCGATCCAGCATCCAGGGTCGCCCTAAGGCGCCGCTAAGGCCCGTCGCGTGACACCCCGTCAGGTGTTCCACGACCTCGAATCAACGAGGTGTGGCCTGGTGACAGCCCTTATAGGGGCCCCGTAGACCGGGCGACCCTGTAGGGGTACCCCTAATTTGACAGCGGCCTCCGCTGTGTGTTGCGGAGCGTCGAAACGTTGGCCTAGCGTGACGGCATCTCGTCGGTGCGGCGACGCTCCGGCCTGGGCCGGGCCACCGATGTGAGAGGGGAGGGGACATGCGAGAGGCGGAGTTTCGCGCCACGGCCGGATGCTGTCCCCCGGTACGCGTGGCCGACCACCGGTGTCACACCTGTCTGGGCAGTACCGCCTCCTGCGGGTGACGACCCGGTCAGCCGTGTCCTTCCACTCCGGCTGTGCCCGTGTCCGCACCGCCCGATCCCCGCCCCGGCACCGCGCCGGCCCCGCCGTTCCCGGGCGCGCTCCGCTCCGCGCGCCGGCCGCCCCTTTCCTGCTAGGAGACTGACCAGATGCGCAACAAGCCCGGTGCCGTCAGACGCTGTACCTTGCGCGCAGCCGGACTGCCGCTCGTCCTCGGCCTCACCCTCACCGCCTGCACCTCCGGCACCACCGGTGGCGTGTCGGGCAGCGACGGAGGAACGCCGGTGACCGGAGGCACGCTCACCTACGCGGTCGACCAGACGCAGCCCTCGCTCGACCCCGCCGCCAGTCCCGCGGACATCACCGGCGTCGTCGGCCTGGCCATCTTCGACTCGCTCGTCGCGCAGACCGGCCCCACCACCTTCAAGCCGTGGCTGGCCAAGCGGTGGGAGATCTCGCCGGACGGCAAGACGTACACCTTCCACCTGCGCACCGGAGTCGCCTTCCAGGACGGCACTCCGTTCGACGCCGCCGCGGTGAAGAAGACGCTGGACCACGTGGTGGACCCGGCCACCAAGTCCCAGTACGCGGGGTCGCTGATCTCGGCGTACAAGCGGTCGAGGGTGGTCGACGAAGCGACCGTCAAGGTGGAGCTGAGCCGCCCCTTCGCCCCCTTCCTCCAGGCGCTGTCCACGCCGTACCTGGGGATCCAGAGCCCCAAGGCGCTGGCGCTGCCGGTGTCCCGGTACAAGCCGGTCGGCACGGGCCCGTTCTCCTTCGTCTCCTGGGCCCAGCAGAAGAACATCGTGCTGGTACGCAATCCGCACTACACCACCGCGCCGCCCGGAGCCAAGCACACCGGCCCCGCCCACCTCGACCGCATCAACATCGACCTGATCACCGAGGACACCACCCGGTACGGCGCGCTCACCAGCCACCAGGTGCAGGCCATCGGCTCCGTACCGCCCATCGACGCCAAGCCCATCGAGGCGGCCGGTCTGCAACTGCTCCGCCACCAGGCCCCCGGCGCCAACTGGAACGTCTACTTCAACGTCTCGCGCGGCGTGACCAAGGACGTCCGGGTCCGCCAGGCGCTCCAGGCCGCGGTCGATGTGCCCACGCTGGTCAAGAGCGTCTACTTCGGGCAGTACCAGGCGGCCAGGAACACCATCAGCCCCAACACCGGCTACTACGACACCGCGGCCGAGTCGTCGCTCCAGGCCTACGACCCGGCGAAGGCCGACCAGCTGCTCGACGCGGCCGGCTGGACCGGGCGCAACGCCGACGGCTACCGCACCAAGGACGGCAAGGAACTCGCCATCGAGTGGCCCTACACCCCGGCCGGCCAGCGCAACGGCCGGGACACCCTCGCGGAGGGACTCCAGGCCCAGGCGAAGAAGGTCGGCATCAACCTCAAGCGGCCCAGCGTGGCGGTCGGCACGTATGTCTCCGACATACAGAAGGGGACGTACGACATGCTCGACTACAGCTTCGTGCGCGCCGATCCCGACATCCTGCGGCTGGTGTGGGGCAGCGACCAACTGGTCTCCAAGGGCGGCGAGAACGCCTCCTACGCCAACTCCCGGGAACTGGACGCCTGGCTGGAGGAGGCGGCCACCACCAAGGACGAGAACGTGGCCAGGCGCGACTACGCCAAGGCCCAGGCGTACGTCCTGAAGAACGCCTACCTGATCCCCGGTTACGTCGAGCAGACCACCATCGGAGCGTCGGACAAGCTGCACGGCGTGGACTTCACCCCGCAGTCCTTCCCGACCTTCTACGACGCGTGGCTGGCCAAATGACCGCCACCACACCCTCCCCGGCGACGGGCCGGACACCGCCGGCACCGCACGCGCCGCGCCGCGGCCGCCCGGTCCCCTCCGTCACCGTGCCGCCACTGCTGACCTGGTGGCTGCGGCGCCTGCTGTTCGGCGTCGTGGTGCTGTGGGGCGCGGCCACCCTGTCCTTCGTCGGACTGCACCTGCTGCCCGGCGACCCGGCCCGACTGATCGCCGGCAGCGGCACCCTCAACAGCGCCTCCCCGCAGGTGCTGCGGCTGATCAACCACCAGTACGGCTTCGACCGTCCGCTCATCGACCAGTACGGCCACTTCCTCGGCGAGCTGGCACACGGCAGGCTCGGCACCTCCTACCAGCTGAACCAGCCGGTCACCAAGGTGATCCTCGACCAGCTGTGGGCGACCGTCACGGTCGCCGTCGGCGCCGCGGTCCTCGGCTTCCTGCTGGCGCTGGTGCTCGCGCTGAGCACCGCCGGACGGCCGAAGGCCCGTTCGGTGTCCTCGGCGATCGAGCTGCTGCTGGTGTCCACTCCCAGCTTCTGGGTCGGCATCCTGCTGCTGACCCTGTTCTCCTTCCGCCTCCACATGTTCCCCGTGCTCGGCAACGAAGGAGTGCGGTCCCTGGTGCTGCCCTGGGTGACGATGGCGCTGCCGATCGGCGGCGCCATCGCGCTGGTCATGCGCGAGGGCGTGGAACGGGCCCTGGACGAGCCGTTCGTGCTGACCGTGCGGGCCAGGGGAGCCACCCAGCGGCGGGTGCTGCTGCGGCACGTGCTGCGGCACGCGCTGCTGCCGGTGCTCACACTGTCCGGCTGGGTCCTCGGCCAACTGCTGGGCGGCGTAGTCGTGGTCGAGGCCGTCTTCGCCCGCGCCGGCATCGGGCAGATCACCCTCACCGCCGTCGACGGCCGGGACTTCCCGGTCGTCACCGCGGTGGTGGTGCTGGCCGCCGCCACCTTCGTCGTCATCAACACCGCGGTCGACCTGCTGGACCGGGTCGTCGACCCCCGGCTGCGGGCGGTGGCGCGATGACCACCGTCCCCGACGTCGCGACCAACGACGCGGTACCGCCCGTCGCCGTCCTGCACCGCTCCGGCGGGGCCCGGCGCGCCCTGCGGCCCGGCCTGCTGCTCGCCTCCGCGTACCTGCTGCTGGTGCTCCTCGCGGCGATCCACCCGGACCTGTTCGCCGCGCACCCCGACGCCACCGATCCCATCAGCGCCCTCCAGGGGCCCAGCGGGCACCACGTGTTCGGCACCGACCAGCTCGGCCGCGACACCTTCGCCCGCGTCGTCCACGGCGCCCGCACCTCGGTCGCCGTGGGCCTGGGCGCCACGGCGCTGGCGTTCGCGGTCGGCGCCGCGTGGGGCCTGCTGGCCGCCCTCGGCGGCCGGGTCCTGGACGAGTTCCTGATGCGGATCGCGGACATCTT
Organism: Streptomyces sp. AK08-02; assembly: GCF_033795085.1. Taxonomy (NCBI): domain Bacteria; kingdom Bacillati; phylum Actinomycetota; class Actinomycetes; order Kitasatosporales; family Streptomycetaceae; genus Streptomyces; species Streptomyces sp. AK08-02. Next base: position 6,851 of record NZ_JARAZV010000019.1, on the reverse strand, counting down.
CCTGTCCATGCCGGGCACGCTGATGGCCCTGCTGGTCGTCGCAGTCCTCGGCCCCAGCGGGCGCAACATCGCCATCGCCATCGCCGTCTCCCTGTCCCCGGGCTTCGCCCGCGTCACCCGCGTGCAGACACTCGTGGTCAAGGAGGCCGGATACGTCCGCGCCGCGACCTCGCTCGGCGTGCGCCGCCTGGGCGTGATCGCACGGCATGTGGTGCCCAACGTGCTGCCGCCGCTGTTCGTGCTGGCCACGATGAACGTCGGCTCGTGCATGATCGTCGGCTCGTCGCTGAGCTTCCTCGGACTCGGCCCGCAGCCGCCCGCCCCGGAATGGGGCTCGATGCTGTCCCAGGCACGCGACTACCTCCAGGCCGACTGGTCGCTCGCGGTCTTCCCCGGCATCGCGATCACGCTGACCGTCATCTGCATCGGTGTCGTGGGCCGTGAGCTACAGGTTCGTTTCGAAGGGCGGCGCTCATGACCGGCAGGACCATCGGCAGGACCGAAAGCCAGACCGCCGGCGACACCACCGACCGGGCCGCCGGCGCCGAGCACGGACCGGCCGACGCCGGTCCGCTGCTGTCCGTGCGGGACCTGTCCGTGGAGTTCACCACCCGGCACGGACCGGTACGCGCGGTGCGCGGCGTGGACCTGGCACTGCGGCCCGGACAGTGTCTGGCGGTGGTGGGCGAGTCCGGGTCGGGCAAGAGCGTCACCGCCCGCACGCTGGTCGGCCTGGCCGGCCGCACCGCCACCGTCCGGGCCGCCGAACTCCGCTTCGAGGGCGCCGACCTGCGCCGCAACAGCGAGCAGCAGTGGCGCCGGCTGCGCGGCGCCAGGATCGGCTTCGTGCTCCAGGACGCCCTGTCCTCCCTCGACCCGCTGCGCAGGGTCGGCGACGAGATCGCCGAACCGCTGACCGTCCACCGCCTGTTCAACCGCCGCGAGCGCGCCGCACGCGTCGTCGAGCTGCTGACCGACGTCGGCGTGCCCGAACCCGCCCTGCGCGCCCGGCAGTACCCGCACGAGCTCTCCGGCGGCCTGCGCCAGCGCGCGCTGATCGCCTCCGCGATCGCCGCGGGCCCGCCGCTGCTCATCGCCGACGAGCCGACCACCGCACTGGACGCCACCGTCCAGGCACAGGTCCTGGACCTGCTCGCCGCCCGCCGCGACGAGGGAGCCGCCGTCCTGCTCATCAGTCACGACCTCACCGTCGTGGGGCGGATGGCCGACCACGTCGCCGTCATGTACGCGGGCATGGTGGTCGAGGAGGGGCCCGTGGAGCGGCTGCTCACCCGGCCCGTCCACCCCTACACCGCCGACCTGCTCGCCGCAGCGCCCAGTTTCGACCGGGCCGCCCGGCCGCGCAGGAGGGCGGGCGCGGTCCTGGCACCGCCCGCCGACGGCCCGGGCTGCCCCTACAGCACCCGCTGCGCGCTCGCGGACTCCCGCTGCCGTGCCGAACTGCCGCCGCTGCTCCCCCTGCCCCGAAAGGGCCCCCTGGACGCGGACGGGGCCGCCGACGGGGGCACGGTGCGGTGCTGGCACGCAGGCGAGACCGCCGCCGAGGACACGACGGGCGACAGGGACGCGGCCGAGGCCGCGCCGCGTCCGAAGCCGCGCGGGAATCCGGCCGAACCCCTCATCGACGCGACGGATCTGGTCAAGCGCTTCCGGTCCCCCGACCGGACGTGGCGGCACGCCGTGGACGGCGTCTCGTTCCGGCTGCGGCCCGGCGAGGCACTCGGCGTCGTCGGCGAGTCGGGCTCGGGCAAGACCACCCTCGCCCATCTGGTGACCGGCATGCTGGCGCCGGACCAGGGCGCCGTCCGGCTGGACGGCGAGCCCTGGAGCGAGGCGACGGAGCGCGCACGGCGGCCCCGCAGGTCCCGCGTGCAGACCGTGCAGCAGAGCCCGCTGGAGTCGTTCGACCCGCGCTTCAGCGTCGAGCGGATCGTCGGGGAGGCCCTCGGCAGCCCCGGCCGGCGCGCGGCCGCCGCGGAACGCGAACGGATCACCGAACTCCTGCGCCGGGTGGGCCTGGACCCCTCCGTGCTCCAGCGCCGCGGCGTCGAGCTCTCCGGTGGCCAGCGCCAGCGCGTCGCCATCGCCCGCGCGCTGGCGCCCGAGCCCGAGATCATCGTCTGCGACGAGCCGGTCTCCGCCCTCGACGTCTCCGTCCAGGCGCAGATCCTCGACCTGTTCGCCGCCCTGCGCGCCGACCTGGGCGTGGCCCTGCTCTTCATCTCGCACGACCTCGGGGTGATCCGCGAGGTCTGCGACCGGGTGCTGGTGATGAAGGACGGCACGGTCGTGGAGGAGGGCGACGTCGCGCAGGTCTTCGACGCGCCACGGCACCCCTACACCCAGACCCTGCTGGCCGCGCTGACCCGTACCGCCGCGCTCGCGGGCTCCTCGCGCGCCGCGCACCCGCGGGACCGGACCGCCGTATCCGACGAGCTGTCCGGAACAGACCTGCTTTAGCAGGCGCTTAGCAGGTGTTCCGAGACTTGCGGCGTTCGCTCCGACCAGAATCTGGAGATCCCATCGTGCGTCTGAAATCGGTGCCCCGGCCTGCCTTCATCGCGGCCGCCGCGGTCTCGCTCGCCGCCTGCGTCCTCGTCGTCCCCGGCTCCGCCGCCGCCACCTCGGCCGAGGCCGGACCGAAGCCCGTGCCCAACACGGTCTGCACCACCATCACCGCCAACGAGCACGTCCTGTCGCGCTCCCAGGAGGACGCGGACCCGGTCGGGGTGCCGAGCGTCGGTGACATCGGCCACTTCAACAACGACTTCCGCAAGGACGACGGGACGCTGGTGGCCGAAACCCACGGCACCGTCCGCCTCCTGTACACCCGGCCCTCCGACGGCCACATCTTCGGCCGCTACCAGGAGACCATCAGGTTCGCGGGCGGTGGTGTCGTCACCACCCTCGGCGTCGCCGACATCAGCGCGATGCTGCAGGGCGGCAAGTCCTACATCTCCCTGACCGGCGTCGGCGGCCGCTACCGCGGCTACTTCGGCATCCGTGAGTGGGACTTCCTGACCCGCGACGACACGCTGGCGACCTTCACCCTCTGCCACGTCTGACGTCACGGCGGCACACGAAGCGGTCCGCGGGGCACACGCCCCGCGGACCGCTTCGTCGTGGACCCCCGGCCGCCCCGGGCGGCAGCGGCCGTACCACGCGCGCAGGGCCCCCGCGGCACGCCGCGGGGGCCCTGCGTCCGGCACGGTGCTCAGGCGGCGCCGAACCACGCCTTCAGGGCGGTGCGCAGGCCCTCGTGGTCGGCGGTGTCGCCGGCCGCCCAGGCCACGTGCCCGTCGGGCCGCAGCAGCACGGCGCCCGCGTCGATGTCGTCCGAGGGCCGCACCTCGGCGGTGCGCACCCGGCCCGCCAGGCCCTCCACGTCCGCCGCGTACGCCGACGGCCTGCCCGTCAGGTCGAGCAGCAGGCCGCCGCCGGGCCGCAGCAGCTCCGCCACCGGGACGGGGCCCTGCGCGGCGGACAGCACCGCGTGCGGGAGCCTGGCGCCGACCAGCGGGTGCGCGCCCTCCTCGGCCGGGTAGCGCACCGACAGGTCCGTGATGGCCTCCACCAGATAGCGGCGGACGTCCTCGAACTCCGCCAGCCGGCCGATCAGCGCCCGCAGCGGCGCCACCGCCTCCGGAGGGTGGCACAGGGCGACCTGGGCCCGCACCAGGTCGCAGGCGGCCTGACCGACCGGGTGCCGCTCGGCGTGATACGTGTCGAGCAAACCCTCGGGCGCATGGCCCCGCAGCGTCGCCGCCAGCTTCCAGCCCAGGTTCACCGCGTCGTGGACGGCGGTCCCGATGCCCTTGCCGTTGAACGGGTAGTGCACGTGCGCGGCGTCGCCGGCGATGAACACCGGCCCCTCGGAGTAACGCTCCGCGTTGCGGGTGGCGTTGGTGAAGCGCGACAGCCAATGGAAGCGGTCCGCCTTGAGATCGACGCCCGTCATCCGCACGATGCTCTCGCGCAGCTCGTCCATCGTCACCGGCACGTCCTCGCCGGGGGACTCGGTGCCGAACTCGGCCAGCATCACCCGGAACACACCCGGCAGGGTCGGCGCCCCCAGGAAGTGGCCGCCCGAGGGGTGGTGGCGCACCGCGAGCAACTCCGGCGGGATGTCGGAGTGTTCGATCTCCAGGTCGCCGACGATGCCGTGGAAGGGGGGATCGATGCCGGGGAACGCGATGCCGGTCAGCTCCCGCACCGCGCTGTGCCGCCCGTCGCAGCCGACCAGGTAGCGGCCGCGCAGCTCCTCGATCGCACCGCCGTCCCCGCGCAGGCCGACGGTGACCCCGTCGGCGTCGGGCCGCACCGAGACCAGCTCCAGGCCGCGCCGCACCGTGGCGCCGACGCGGGTGGCATGGCGCTCCAGGTGCTCCTCGAGCCGGGGCTGCAGCACCAGGTGGGTGTTCTCGTTGGGGCGTCCGAGGTCGGTGGCCTTCAGGAAGACGAAGCCGAAGTGCTCGGTCGGCAGCACGAGCGCGCCCTCGCGCAGCTCGTCCATCAGCCCCCGCTGGTCGAGCAGTTCGATGGTGCTGGGGTTGATCGCCACACCGGGCGCGTCGACGCGCTGCCGTGGGTGGCGCTCGACGACCACGGCGGGCACGCCGGCCAGGCCCAGCTCGTAGGCGAGCATCAGACCCGCCGGTCCCGCTCCCGCGATGATGACTGTGTCGGTCATGGAGTTCCTTCCACCGTAAGGTCGGCCAGGTGGCGCGCGAGCGCGGCCGGCGTGGGGTTGTCGTAGAGCGCGGCGGGCGTCAGCTCCAGATCCGCGGTCTCCTGCAGCAGGTTGATCAGCTGGAGGGCGGTCAGCGAGGTCAGGCCCAGGTCCATCAGGTCCTGCTCGGCGTCGACCGGCTCGCCGCCGGTGTGCCCCAGCACGGCGGCCAGGTGCGCGCACAGTTCGGCGGTGAGCAGCGCCTCGCGCCCCTCCGGCCCGGCCGCGGCCAGCCGTGCCCGCAGGTCGCCGGGGCCGGCCGCCGCGTCGGGCTCGGACGCCTCCTGGTCCGGGTTCCGTTCGCTGATGACGATCACCGGTTCGTCCCGGTCCAGCACGGGCCGCAGCGCCCTGAGGGCGTCGGCCGGCGACGTGGTGCCGCCGGCCGGCCACGGTCCCCACCGCACCAGGGTGGCGGCCTCGCCGCGGGCCCGGCGGTGCCGGACGACGGCCTCGGCCCGCGCCTCGGCCGTGTCGCCGTCCGCCGCGAACACCAGGAAGGAGGCCACGTCCAGCCCGGCCGTCAGTCCGTCGGCCGCCGCGGCGCCCTCGGCGCCGCCGAACCGGACGACGGCCAGCGGGAGTTCGGGCACGTCCGCCGCCAGGTCGGCGGGTGACTCGGCGACGAACCGCAGGGACGCCCCGAGTCCGGCCGGCCCGCCGACGTCGCGCGGCTCGCCGGACAGCAGCAGGTGCCGTACGCCGCCGCGGACCAGCCACCGCGCCACCTCGTCGGTCTCCTGCGGCGTGCCGCCGCTCAGCCACGCCGTGGCCGGCGCCCGGGTGCCGCGCCGCAGCGGTGTCAGCCGGTCCAGACGCCGCTCGTACAGGCCGTGCGCGCGGGCCGCCAACCGGCCGCCGGCCGGTCCGGCGGACGCCGCGGGGGCATGCACGCCCAGGCCGTCCGCCAGCCGCGCCGCGGCCTGCGGGTCACCGTCGGCCGGCAGGTCGGCCAGCCGGTACGGGTGCTCGGCCGCGAGGACCGCGTCCCACAGCCGGGCCTGCGCGGCGTCGGGCGCCGGGTCGGCGTCGGTCACCGCCAACGCGCCGTGGGTCACCAGCCACGCGGGCACGCGGACCGCGGCCTTCTCCAGGGCCCGGGACACCTCCTCGATCAGCGCCACGCCGTCCGGCGGCGGTACCACCACCACCCCGTCCGGCTCCGGGCCGTCGACGGGGATCTCCGCGGCCCCCGGTACCACGGTCACCTCGGCGCCCCGCGCGGCCAGCGCCGACGCCAGGTCCCGGGCGCCGCCGGGGGCGACCAGCAGCCACCGGCCGGCGGCCGGAGCAGCCGCGGCCACCGGCTGCCAGCGCGGCGCGAACGTCAGCCGCTGCCGGGCCCGCCACCGGGCCAGCACGGGCAGCGCCCCGGCCAGCGCCGGTACGTCCTCGTCCACGTCCAGCAGGGCCGCCAGCGCCTCGACGTCGCCGCGCTCCAGCGCCTCCCAGAACTGCGACTCCTCGGACCGGTCGGGGCCGCCGTTCGCCTGGTCGGGCGTCAGCCACACGCGCCGCCGCTGGAAGGCGTAGGTGGGGATGTCGACGGGGCGCCGGTCGCCGTACAGCAGTGGCCAGTCGATCGCGAGGGCGCCGTGCACGTGCGCGGTCGCCAGGGCGAGCGTCTCGGCCTGCCGCTCGGGCAGGTCGGGCCGCCCGGCGGGAACGAGCAGGGGCGCCCGGTCCCCGGCGGTCTCGGCCACGACGGGCAGCAGCGTGGCGGTCGGACTCAGCTCGACGACGGTGTCCACGCCCTGCTGGAGCAGAGCGGTGGTGCCGTGGTGGAAGTGGACGGTGTTGCGGAGTTGGTCGACCCAGTATTGGGGGGTGGTGAGGTCGGTGGGGGTGGCGGGTTGTCCGGTGAGGGTGGAGATGATGGGGGTGTGGGGTGGGTGGTATGTGAGGTTTTGGGTGACGGTGTGGAAGGGGTTGAGGATGTCGTCCATGTGGGGGGAGTGGAAGGCGTGGCTGACGTGGAGGGGGGTGGTTTTGCGTCCTTGGTTTTTCCAGTGGGTGGTGAGGGTGTGGACGGTGTCGTGGTCGCCGCTGATGACGAGGGAGGTGGGGGAGTTGATGGCGGCGATGGTGACGGTGGGGGTGA